>JAHDPS010000281.1 GCA_018434225.1 Bacillota bacterium | reverse complement strand
CGTCGCAGGATCTCCAGGCAATGCGCTCCGAGATGATAGCCACTCTCTCTCACGAGATAAGGACGCCGCTGGCCGGGATAAAGGGATATGTAACCGCGCTGTTGCGGACCGACGTAAAGTGGGACGAGCAGACCAAGCGGGAGTTCCTCGAGGTGATCAACGAGGAATGCGATAAGATGGAGAGGATGACTTCGAGCATCATGGACATAGCCGCGATGGAGTCGGGGAACGTCTCGCTGGAGAGATTCCCTACGCTTTTGAATAGGCTCATTGCGGAGGTCGTCTCGAAAATGGGGGCCAGATGCAAGAAGCACCGGTTCCTGGTCAATTTCGAGGCGGATTTTCCCGTCGTGACTGTCGATCCGCTGCGTATAGAGCAGGTTGCGTATAACCTGCTGGACAACGCCGTCAAGTATTCCCCCGGTGGCGGATTGATCGTCGTAAGCGGGAGGACTATGCCCGATCACGTTGTCATAGGAGTCTCCGACCAGGGGAGGGGTATTCCCGCGGAGCATCTGAACAGGCTGTTTGAGAAGTATTATAGAGTCGGATCGCATAAGCCGGTCGGGGGACTCGGCCTGGGTTTACCCATAGCGCGGCAGTTGGTAGAGGGACACGGTGGGAGGATTTGGGCCGAGAGCACAGAGGGTAAGGGGACGACCGTATACTTCACGCTCCCCCTCGATAGGAGCCGGAGGGATCCGGGATGAGCCCGCACGGGAACCACAAGATCCTGATAATCGAGGATGAGCCCAGGATTGTTCGCCTGCTGAGGGTGAATCTCGAATCCGTAGGTTATCGAGTGATACACGGCCTCACCGCCGGCGAGGGTCTTCGTGCTCTCAGGGAGGATGCTCCCGACCTGGTATTGCTGGATATCATGCTGCCGGACGGGGACGGCTATTCCCTGTGCCGGAAGATCCGCGAGTTCTCGGACGTACCCATCATCATGCTCACGGCGAAGACGCGCGAGCACGACAAGGTCGAGGGTTTCCACTGTGGCGCCGACGACTATGTGACCAAGCCGTTCAGCTCGGCGGAACTGCTGGAGCGCGTGAAGGCCGTCTTGAGACGTTCGGAACGCGATTCCTCGAGCCGGGGCTGTGCGACCGACGGTGTGACTGTGGGGGACCTGGTCATCAGTTTTTCCCGGAGGAAGGTGTTCCGCGGTTCTGCCGAGATCAAGCTTACTCCCACTGAGTACAGCCTGCTTCATCACCTGGCTTCCAACGCGGGGAGGGTCATGCTTCACGGCGAACTCCTGAGCCTCGTATGGGGGCCCGAGTACAGGGACGAGCTCGAGTACCTGCGAGCCTACATACATCATTTGAGGAGGAAGATCGAGGTGAATCCCGCGAGCCCCAGGATCATCGTCTCGAGCCCCGGAATGGGTTACTCCTTCGACATTCCGCGAAGCCCCGAGGTCTGAGTCCCGCGTGCTTTCACGGGTTTTTCACGACTGTAGCCGCCTTTTTTATGCGAATTTCACGCTCCAAGTGTTACCATTGAATGCGGATCGGTTTTAGCACAATGTTTTAACACAATACGTCGTAGGGGATGATGTCATGAAGGGCAACCCCCTTCTGGAGAGCGTGAATCTGGCTTACAGAAGCGCAGTGTCGAAGTTGAACCTCAGCCCGGACTTGTGTGCCGCCCTTGGTTCCCCGGAGAGAGAGATCGCGATCACTATACCCGTAACGATGGATGACGGTAGACTGGAAGTATTTCGAGGTTACCGCGTGCAGCATTCCAGCCTGCGCGGACCCTACAAGGGTGGGCTGCGGTACGATGCCTGCGTCGAACTGGATGAGGTCAGGGCGCTTGCCGCTCTGATGACCTGGAAGTGCGCGGTTGCCAACATACCATATGGGGGCGCGAAGGGGGGCATCTGCTGCGATCCAAAGAGCATGTCCAGTCGCGAGCTCGAGGCGTTGACAAGGAACTATACCAGGATGATGGGATCCATGATCGGCCCTCAGTTCGATATTCCCGCTCCGGACGTCAACACCGATGAAAGGATCATGTCGTGGATTGCCGATGAGAAAGCGCGCGGAGGTACCCCCTGGGCCAGGGCCAGCGTAACGGGCAAGCCCATTATTCTTGGAGGGTCTCTCGGACGCAGAGAAGCCACCGGGCGCGGAGTCGCGTCAGTGGCCCTATATGCGCTGCGCAAGGCGGGGAAGAACCCTGCGGATTGCACGATAGCTGTTCAGGGTTTCGGCAAGGTTGGGTCTTGGGCCGCGAAGTTCCTCCATGACGCCGGCTGCAAGATTGTGGCGATCAGTGACGTCTCAGGGGCGATAATGAGGGACGGGGGGCTCGATATACCCGGTATCAGGGAATATGTAGCGAACAACCGATCCCACTTGCTGGAGGGATACGAATCCCAGGGAGTCCGGCCCATCACGGGCGACGAGATCCTGACCCTCAAGGTGGACGCGCTGATTCCAGCTGCTCTCGAGGCCCAAATTACCTCGGCCAATGCCGGAGACATAAGGGCGGCCGCCGTCGTCGAAGGGGCGAACGGCCCCACCACCTTCGAGGCGGACAGTATATTGAACGAAAAGGGCGTCACCGTGGTCCCGGACATCCTGGCGAACGTGGGCGGCGTGATGGTCTCCTACTTCGAATGGGTCCAGAACCTACAGAGTCTCCAGTGGTCGTTCGAGGATGTCATGAGCAGGCTTGAACAATCGATGGAGAGGGCTTGCGACGAGGTTTGGGCTGTCTCGGACAATAGGGGTTGCTCGTTGCGCACGGCAGCCTATATACTGGCAATCAAGAGGGTGGCGGAAGCTGCTGCCATCAGATATTCTGTGACGGCATAAAGGGAGGATGCTATTGCATGGTGGTTTCCATGCAGAACGTCATTCCGGTCGGCGCGGACGATGTGGCCGGGGCCGCGGTTCAGAAAGCGCTTGAATTCGCGGCCCGCAAGACCGGTTGCTCCCGTCGAAGCGCGGTCGTCTCGAACCTTACGACTCGCGACGAATGGGCGCTGGGCTATCTGGCGTATGGACTGGCACGCAACGTGGCGTCTTCCCTGGCCGAACTGGACGACAACGTCAGGGAGGCGTACGTCCTGGGCCTGGAAGGCGATGGATGTGGCTCCACGTCATTCCCCGTCGTGCTCGTTCTCAGTGTGACTCGTCAGACCGCGGCGCTCGAATCCATCGTTGCCGGGGTGCTGAAAGCGCTTCCACGGGCCCTGGCCGAAAGGGCCGCCCTGTCGTCGGAATTGTCGGTGGGTTTCGTGGATATTCAAGTCATCGAAACAGAGGATATCGGCAAGAAAAGGGGATTGGGAGCGGCGATTCGCTCTCTCTGGGCCCCCGCTTTGAAGGTCTGGTCTCGATAGAGCACTCTGTAGGCTGGATGGCATTCATCCTCGCGTCAGTTGCTTCACCCCGACATCTCGCGATAATATCAGTCCCCATCTTCCGCGGTCTCGGCCACCAGGCTGTCGCATATGGCGGCCGAGACCGCCGTGGACAGCGGTGCGGCGCGGCAAGCACGAATTGCGCGCGCGACGGCGGGCAATGAAAGACCTGCTCAGGGGACATTTTCCAGGAGGACATGCACTATAGGCCGCGAACTAGGGTACCACGACCACCATCCACTGGAGGGAGGTACCCGATATAAAGACCACAAGTCGCTTTTTCCTTATCATCACACTCGTAGCAGTGCTAACCTTTGCCGCCGCCCTACCCGTTCTGGCGCTGTCCGCGGAAGACCAGAAGGCTTATGAGGACTGGTATAGGGCCCGCTTCGGAACGTATCCTGTTCAAACCCCGGATCAGGGTCAGGGTGATACTGGTTCGGGCAACGGGTCAGCCCCCGGCGGGGGAACGCGGCCGGGGACACTTCAACCCGCGACGCCGACTGCTTTCGAACAGGGTGTGTTGGACCTTCTCAATCAGGAGCGCGCCCGGAACGGTCTTGCTCCCGTAAAAATGGATCCATATCTCGTGCAAGTTGCGCGCATCAAGGGCCAGGACATGGTCAAGAACGGGTACTACGGCCACCATTCTCCAACCTATGGGTACTCGTCGTCATTGCTGAGCACCTTCGGGATCCAATACAGGCAGTCCAGGGAGAACCTGACAGTAGCGGGTACTCCCGCCATAGCTCACGAAAGCTGGAGGTCGAGTCAATCGCACAGGGAGAACATGCTGAAGCCCTACTGGACTCACGTCGGCATAGGTGTGACGCCACGTGGAGGCAGTTCCTCCTACCACGGGTACTACGTGGTGGAGATCTTCGTCCAGCGGTAGAGCGGATTCCATTGTTGTCGCTCCCGAACCAACGGCGCCCGCCGGGAATATTCATGGATGTACCGGCGATTCGGGCGGGAGATTTTTGGAGGGGGCGGGGCCCGTGCGGCTGCTGGTGAGTTCCAACGAAGTATGCTCGCAGCGCATACGGTTTCCCGAGGCGGACGATTTCCGCCGCGTGTGCCAGTTGATCGGGATTCCGTTCAGAGAAGACAAGCGCGCCGGTGTCTTCTCCGTTTACCCTCCGCTGGCTGGCGGCTGGCTCATGGTGGACCTGGTGGCAAGCGGCAAGGAGCGCCGGGACCGCATGTATCCCATGTTCCAGTCCGCCCTGCGGCAGGTGGAACGACTCTTCTGGATCGCCGGAGCGACCGCGACTACCCGGGATATAGACCCAATGACCGGCTGTTCACCGACCGGGAGCTCGCTGAGCGGAGAAGGGCAGCGGGCCCGGCCTGACGCGAGGGTGCTGATCTATCCCGGCGCCATGAGGCCACGGACGGCAAGCCCATCTATCGCGTATCCCTGGTGGCCCTTGCCGCTGAGAGGTCGCCATATGGCGATCCACCTGGCCGCCGCGTGTAACGAGTTCGCGCATTTCCGCATGAACTGGGGTTTAGCCTGGGGGTTGTCATCGGACGTGGGAGCGTGGCTTGGTGAATGCGTTCGTGCAGTCCCGGCCCCAACCGTGCTTGTTGCCATCCCCATGGTGGATGGTTACGTGGACATCCTGCTCGAGAATATCGCGCTGGTGATCTGTCAGGGCATTATGGGGTCATTTCACGAACCATATCTGGACACCGCCGTCTGCCGGGAGATCATGAACGATACTGGAGGGGCGGGAGGGGCGGAGGCGTCTGCCGTTGTCGCCCCCGAACCGGAAGGGGCCGCTCCCGACGGCGTCCTGGAGCGGAGCCTGCCGGAGCGGCCCGTCCCGCTGCCGGTTGAGCCCAAGGCCGCTGGGCCACTGTGCGTTCAGCAACCTGCGCAGCCACTACCCGAGGCCGCGCAGCCACTACCCGAGGCCGCGCAGCCACCTGCCCGGCAACCCGCCTCTGCCGGCGGCCACCCCGTTCCGTCCGGGCTGCGGGCGAAATCAGTTCCTCGACCCAGTCGCGAGGTCGCGGGAGAGAGACAGGCCCGCGAATTCCTCGCCGCGCAGGGCATAGAGCCATCGAGCGATCTGGTGGACGAATACCTGCTGTTCTTGAGGCGTTTTCCTCAGGGATAATCCTCGATCCAAAGAGAACCCCGCGCCCTCGCGCGGGGTGTGGTGGGAATACGGGCATCAGTTCGGGCGGAGCATAGATATTACGGGTCGGGCACGAAGAAGTCCTCCAACTGCGGCGGATTGAAGGGTGGAAAAGGCCTGGCCCGGAATACGTCGCAGGCGTCCTCGCTGAACGGGGGAGGGATGAGCTCCCAATCGCATTCGCCGAAGGCGGTCGTCACCAGCTGCACGTCAGCCCATGTCTTTACGATTATAAACGCGCCCACGCTGACATCCACCCTCAGTACGTTCAGGAGCACTTCGGCGGTGCAATCCAGGACCTCCCAGGACGCCTCCGTCTTCACGCTGACCTGTCCAACCTGCTCCACGTCGGGGAAGAATAGTACCGGCCTCTTTGTGAATTGCACGGGGCACACTTCGATGAATCCCGTACGCGGTGTGCGATTCGCCGTCGTGTTCTGTAACTCAGCGAGCACCGTGTTCTTGACCAGGCAGCCGGCGCCGTCTACCGGGGTCGGATTGGTGCCGGGGGTCACCGTGACCGTGACTCGCGCCGCGGGGGGCTTTGTGCCGGGTAGCGGAGTGACGCTGAAAGTCTGAGGCGGCTTCTCGATCACGAAGATCTGGTCCTTGAGGTTCTCCTTGAATATAGCCCTGAGGCAACGTATAGCGTCAGTCGGCTGCCAGTTCACAGTCGCAATCGGATTCTGGTTGATGTCTATCAGGGGCAGAGTCCGTACCGCAGCCACGTCAACAGTTGGGATTGCGAATTGCTGCAGCCTGGTGAATACCTGGCACTCCTTCTGCTTCCGCGCGTCGAGGATCTTCTGCACCTCGATGCACACGCATTCGCACCGGAAATCCCTGGGCCTGATCGGCTTCACTACATCCGGAACGGGGGGCAACCCTTCCGCTTTTGGTTCCTGCATGTTCTTACCTCCTCGTACCTTGCGGTGCAGACGCACTCGCGTAGGGGCGACGTCTACTCACCGTGGTCCATTCTATGTATACCAATTGCCGGTTGACACACTGCACAGAAGAGTATGGTAGAAATAACGGCATGACTTGTGTAACCTAGACGACGCGCGGTGAATAGAATTGAACGCAGGCGCGAGTCCGAAACCAGGCGCGAATTCGAAACGGGGAGAGATGAGTGTGGTTACGCTGACGATTATTGGATCGCGCAAACGTGGATACAAGCGTGGTTGCTGCGGGGGGGTTTCGATGGAGGAAATGGCCCTCGATTACATCGCCCAGGCGTACTCACGCCTCGGTCAGAGGCGGGTCACGTGCAATTATGTCGATATCGATGATCCCGAGATCGCCGCTTACCGCAGGTTCGTGAATCCACCCCCCGGAGGGCAGGTGGATCTTCCGGTTGCCCTTCTGGACGACAAAGTTGCCTTGACCGGCCGGTTCGATTTCCACCAGCTGCTGGACTGTGTTGAGAAAGCGGTCGCCGCGTCAGAGTCCCAGTAGGGTGATGCGCGTAGCGATTGCCGTTGGGGCGGCGGCGCCCGGTTCTGCCCGCTCAGTCACTCATTTCGAGGAGGAAGTGGCATTATGGTTAGGCGTGTGGCGGGGGAGGCCGCAATGGCGCCCCCTGAGTGTGTCCCCAAACTCTTGCCGTGTCATATCAGGCTTGCCGAGGCGTATGTGCCGTACCAGGTCTATACCGTCGCATTCAGCCCCGCGGAGGCGCTTTGCGCGGGGACGGTGTTCCCCGATCTATATCGACCGTATGCCGCCTGCGGCGAAGGAGGTGTGTCGCCTTGGCGATGACCATATCGCCCGAACAGATGGCCCTTTTGAGGAGGATACAGGAAACCCAGTTCGTAGCAGTCGATCTCAATCTCTATCTCGACACACACCCCGACGACCAGAAAGCGCTCTGTGACTACAACGGCGCCAGCCTGCAATTGCAGGCGCTGATTCAGGAGTACGAGCAGTGCTACGGCCCTTTGATGCACTTCGGTCAGGGGGCCAGCCGGCTGCCTTGGGCGTGGATCGAGGACCCGTGGCCCTGGGATATTCGCTACTAGGAAGGAGGGCACAGGCGACCTATGTGGGTATACGAGAAGAAACTGGAGATTCCGGTCAGGGTCTCGATACCGGATGTGAGGATGGCCGCCCGGCTGATTACGCAGTACGGTGGGCCGGACGGCGAGCTCTCCGCCGCGATGAGATATTTGACGCAGAGATACACCATGCCGACGGGGATGACGAGGGGCCTCTTGACGGACATCGGCACTGAAGAACTCGCGCACCTGGAGATCATCGCGACGATGGTCTACAAGCTCCTCGAGGGAGCGACAATCGAACAGATCAAGGCCGCCGGACTCGATCTGCAATATGCCGTTCGCGATAAGGCGGTGTTCTTCCAGAGCCCCACCGGCGAACCATGGACCGCGGCATACATCCAGTCCCTGGGCGACCCCATCGCGGACGTTCACGAAGACATGGCCGCGGAACAGAAAGCGCGCGCCGTCTACGAGCAACTGATGAGATTGACAGACGACGTGGACCTCATACAGGGCCTACAGTTCCTTAGAGAGCGCGAGGTGGTTCATTTCCAGAGATTCGGCGAGGCTCTGGATAACCTCCAGGAATTCGTGGAGCGTAAGAAGGTGTACTAGCGGCCCCGCGAGATCCTTTGGCGCGTCATCATTGGAGAACGTCATCATCTGGAAAAAGGGAAGAGCCCGCTCCTGGCGTTGGGTTTCAAACCGCCCAGGGACGGGCTCGTGCGACTGCATTAGGACTCCGTCAGCAGGCGGCAATGAGTCCGCAGACGAGGCGTGGCAGGCGGGGCTGTGGCCATGCCTCCTGTTGCGCCATCGAAGGCGGAGCCGCGTGGCTGACGGATGAATTGGACAAGGTTCAAGCGGAGTCCCTTCCAGGGATATCCAAACGGGTGTCCCTTGCCCACCGGCAGCCGAAGCATACGTTCGTCCCCTTGAAGCCTCGCATCCCCATCGAGTGGGTGGTATACTTTAGATACGCCCCCTAGTGTTTTCGGAGTAAGTGCAGCGAGCCTAGTGAGGCTCGGCGCGCCACACGGAGGTGCTGGCTTGGAAAAACGCATACGCGATGAGTTGGACACCCTGAAAGATATCATTGTGGACACTGTCCCCGTGGAGCGGATATTCCTTTTCGGCTCCTACGCAAACGGTACGCCATTTGCAGATTCAGACCTGGACATTTGTGTGGTGATGCCAGAGAATGCGGATGTTCGAGAGATTGATGCAATAAAGCTGATCCACAGGGCAATTCGGGATAAGAAGACAATGCCCGTGGATGTGATCGTCAGCAAGAGAGACAAGTTCGATCAACGCAAATCCACTCCCTCCATTGAGCGGCAAATTGCACAAGAGGGGGTGGTGCTGTTTGGATAACCGTACACGCGCACAGGAATGGCAAAGGCGTGGGAAAATGGATTTGAGCAGTGCTGAGCATTTGCTTAGCATGCGGCCTGTTCCCGTGGAAATTGTCTGCTACCTTTGCCAGCAGTCTGCCGAGAAGTATCTCAAGGGCTATCTTGTTCTTCACGGTAACAATCCACCCAAGATACATGACTTGAACGAATTGTGCAGGTTTTGTGCGGGTTTCTCCGATACCTTCAGACAAATAGCCGACCAATGCTCCGATCTGACGGCTTACGGCGTTCAACCAAGATATCCAATGGGGCTGACGCTGGAGGAAAGTGACATGCGGCAGGCTCTGAGCAGCGCAAGGGCAGTCCGGGATTTCGTTCTGGCCCTTGCGCCGGAGATGGAGCAGTAGCGGCGGGAGCGCTGAGTATGGCGGTCGAAGGTAAGAGGAAGAGTGATGTAGCCCCCATCATCGAAGTCGGGCAACCCCTGCCGGAGGCGTGACAATTTCCCACTTTTCAAGACGCGTGCAGTACGGAGGTCCCGACGGCGAGCTCTCCGCCGCGATGAGGTATTTGACGCAGAGATACACCATGCCGACGGGGATGACGGGGGGCCTCTTGACGGACATCGGCACTGAAGAACTCGCGCACCTGGAGATCATCGCGACGATGGTCTACAAGCTCCTCGAGGGCGCGACCATCGAACAGATAAAGGCCGCCGGACTAGATCTGCAATACGCCGTTCGCGAGCCCCACCGGCGAGCCATGGACCGCGGCATACATCCAGTCCCTGGGCGACCCAATTGCGGACGTTCACGAAGACATGGCCGCGGAACAGAAGGCTCGCGCCGTCGAAGACGGCCCCACGAGTCTGGAATGTTCGATTCATACGGAACGAGCGATCGTTCGCGGCCCGAAACGATGTGCGCTCTCCTCGGGAATGATCGTTCGGTTGCATCCATAGGAGGGCTATTCACCCTTAACAGGTATGTATAGTCGCATTGCTTTACGATGAAAAAGGTCCGGGCAGGTGGCCAAGATCATAGACTCGCTAGCGGTCCCGGCGCGCGGCAAAGGTGAAAGGCATGAAGTATCGTCGCCATGACGCCTCTGTCGACCCGTATTCGTTGGCGCCGGCGAAGTAGTCCACGATCGCTTCACGTGTGCGCGCGAGCTCCTTAAGGCGGGCAGCCCCCCGGGCGCTTGCCAGGGTAAGATCCAAGAGTTCAAGGGCACGTTCGAACGCGCGCCACGCATAGTCCGGGTTATGCTTGGCGCGCCAATTAAGGGCTCGTTCGACCTCGCTGCCGACATTGGCCATCTGCTCGGCGAACGGCATTTGACTCCAGCGACCCGCCGCGAGATCCCTGTGCTGGCAAATCACATCGTCACCCTCTTCCCGACTATCGCGAGGATCAGGGCCCGTATCCCTTCGTTGTCCACTCCGCGGCTTCTATTCCCCTGGGAGGGGCGCATGTTGATCATAGAATCGAACTCAACAAAGGCGTCGGCTGGCTCTTCTGGATACAGGTTTATGCCCCAAAGGCTTTCTTGCTTCGATCCATCATCGAGGAGGAGCGCCTCCAAGTCGGAGTGCAGTTCCGCATCCACTGCGATAAGTTCCCTATGGACGTCGACGACCGCTTTGACTAGATCGCCAAACATGCCGGCAGCCATCCGGCGGAGTTCGTCAAGCGATATTGTCGCATTCACTATCCTCATCGATCTACCTCCCGGGCCGGCCCGCGAATGATCCCCGGGACCTGCGGTTCCGCGGCTCTGCCGCGTGCCGCGGTCCCTCCTTTCACCGCGAACTCCACCCTGACTGTAGTCTACCACGTAGGGCCCAAGAATCCTTCGCCCTGTACGGACCGGCACGAGAAAAGCGCACACGGAGGCCGGTCAGATCGCACGCCAATCCAGCAGCCCGTTTCGATCGCCCAGGCTAGATAGGTTCGGTATCCGACGGTTCACCCAGGCTCATTTCGCTGGGGTTTCGTATTTTGAAAGGGGGCGCAGTACGGGGGGCCGGACTGCGCGTTTTTCACAGACAATTCCCCCCAAGAGAGGACGAAGAGCCCGTCCTTTTTTCGCAAGGAGTCTTCGACAACGAAGAGCACAGGACTGTCAGATCTTGTCGAGCGATTCTTTCGAAGAGGGAGCCCTCTCGTTGCATCTATAGGGTGAGAGATGAAGGATGCAGCTTGTGGGGTCCAAGTGGGCAATCGCGCGAGAGACAAAGGAGCGCACCGCGTAGACTAGGGCTTCATCTTGGCAGATGAGTGTTAGCAGATGTGGGGATCAGGTAAGCAGGTTTAGAGGGGCACGGTAAGGGAGAATTCTTAGCACCCCCTATGTGCAGGGCGAATACCCGATGCACGTTCCTGGAGCGAGAAGATCCCCGGCGGACGTAAGTCGTGCGGTGACCAACCCGCGAATACCAGGCTGAACAACCGTCGTAAACGCCCCGTCTGAACCGATGGCTTGGGCCATGTATCAATACAACACACGGGAGGGGTTGACGCGCCCCTTCACTATCAGGAGGTGAGCGAACGGAGTCGGCGATTATGCCGCACGGATTCGAGAGACGAATCTAGACAAGGAGGGTGTCGTATGCTTAGAAAGAGCGTCGCGTGGTTTCTTGCTGCGGTGCTCGTGGCCATGCTGGCAGGGCCTGCTCACGCTGTCGGACAACCAGTTAATGAGGGATCAGCCGTTGCAGCATCGTGCCTAGGTGTCGATCCTCGGCACGTTCTGCTGGTAACCAGTACCGTGTCAGCTGCGTGGGCCAACTCCATTCCGAACATAGATGTGCGCGGCCCGAAGGATCCAGATTGGGCGGCTGTTGCTGCCGACAAAAAGGCCATCTGGATTGACACATCGGTGCTAGGAAAACTCGATCAAGTGGCCGTTCGTGCGCTCCTGGAACAGGGTAAGTTTCTCTACTTCTACGGTGCTGGGGTTACCAAAGACGCCGTAGCGCGGGCCCTCAACCTTGATCTACCTTTTGAGGAGAAACGAAATCCGGCGGATCTGCCCGTTGCCTGGGGTGTGAAACTGCTCCGCAAGCCTGGAGTGTACCATACAGCGGGAGTGTTCGCGCGCGGCGAGCTGGATGATTCCCATGTGCTCAGCGCTCTTCAGGAGCACAGTGCTCTTGTGCTAAGAGACTGCACTGAGAAAGGTAGCCAAGCGGGGATAGCAGCCAGATCTGATTGGCCCCTCGAACACAGCGCGTCGTACACATGGTACTACAGCCCATATGGGAAGTTCACCATGTACAAGAAACTCTACCATTGTCATAACGAACAGGATACATCTAGGGACTACTGGGCAACTGAAGACAACTCAACAACCGAAGCTGGGTATAGTGTGTATGGCTCCGGATGGCTAACTGACTACTTGTGGATCAAAGACAAAATAGAGGCCAATCCTGACGGAGGGACAAATCGGGTGGTAGACCATGACCCGCAGAACACCAGTAGTAGTTCTACTGCTTCGGTATCATTTTCCGCAGGGTCCGCCTCCCTCAGCTGGTCATTCCCAACCAATGGCACCACCATCACAAACCAGTCTAGCCTGCCGAACTACGGCAAGTGGGCAATAGGGTACAATCTAAGAAGCAGCTCAGCTATGTACACTCAGAAAACGTCTCCAGGTATTGAGGCCACAGTCGAGCCCGAAGGCACACGCTTCAGCCATACTTATTCCTTCACAGTGCGCTTTTATAAGCCCGGTGTAGGCAACCATGACGAGTCAAGCTCTTACGGAACGACTCTTTACCCCACTTACTAACGTCGTGGCGGATGGTGTTGGAGGCAAGCCCTACGAACCCTGAATAAGGCCGGAGCGGGTGCGGGGAGCGATGGAGAATGGCGGAGGCCCATCCGCTCAGGCCCACCGTGTATTCTGTGCCCGACACCTTGCTCGGTGCAGCGAATGCACGCTTCCGATATAAGGTGTCCGGCAACAAATGCTGCGAAGCGGAGGGTACTCACTTGGTGAGACGCACTGGATTCGTTGTTGCTGCGTTGACCGGCCTGGCGGTCGTGGTTGTCTGCATACACCTTCATCCATTGGCCAAAGACGACCTAGGCAGAGCAGAGTTGAAGCAGCTGGCATCTCCGAATAGTGTGGATGCACGAGTCATCGAGGCCACACGATACGCGAGGGATTGGAGAGTCCAACTGGATCAGTCGAACGCAATCATTCTGGCAGAAAAGATCCCCGGTAGTTGGGTCACCCTCCTGGAGCGGCATTTGGTGGTCCAGCCCGCAGACACCGAATGGGCGAAGGCTGCTTCCGATAGGGACGCCGTCTGGATAGATTCATCGGCGGCCAATCGCATCGAGCCTGGCATCTTGCGAAACCTCTTGAAGGAGGGTAAGTACCTCTACTTCTATGGCGAAGGCGCGAATGCGGCTATCTCTAGACACATCGGACTGCACCTGCCGTTCCGAGAGGAGTACGACGAGCAGTGCAAACAGGTCGGTTGGGGAGTGAGGCTGGTACATTCACCGAACGTGTACCACACCAGCGCGGTCTTTTCGTTGGCGGAACCGGATGCAACCGAGGTTCTGTCAGCAATGGTGCAGCAGACGTCCATAGCCTTGTCTGAGTACGGAAAGGGCCTGAACAGCGCGGGTAGTGACGTGGATTCGGATTGGCCCTTGGAGCACAGCACCTGCTACATGTGGCACTTCGGTCCTTGCGGTAGGTTTACGCTTGTCAAGAAGATCTATCACGACCACTCCGAAACGGATTCGAGCGCTGACTACTGGGTTACGGAGAATAACTGCATAACAGGCGCGGGTTATGCTGTCTGTGGAACCCGCTGGGAGGTAGAGCGTCTCTGCATTGAGGATGCAGTGGAGCCTGGCTCTGATGGCTCGAGTCTGCGGGTTGGGGCAGCTGATCCCCAGAGCACGGCAGAGTCCTGCCTGGCCACGGTACCTGCTGGCGGCAGATTTACCACGCGTCCAGGCTGGTGTTTCCCCACGTATGAGACATCCATAGTCAATAGGAGCAGCATGCCGTATTCCGGCTATTGGGAGGTCGCCTACCGGCTGGGCTCGCAGGCTGCAAGGGGCGTTCATCTCACTTGCCCGGGAGTTGAAGTGGCGGTAAGGCCGGAGGGTGGCGAATTCGGTCACAGATTACGGTTCACTGTTCGTTTCACCGTGTTCGGACTAGTCCATCGCGAATACTCTAATCTTGTGAAGACAACCCTCGCTTGTGCAGGACCATAGGGGTGCAGCCGGCATCGTCGATGCTATTCCACCTGGCCGATGTGGAACCGGACGGTACTCAAGCGTTCGGACAGCGACGTGTTCTGGTGGGTGAGGGATCCGGGTGTGGAGCTGAAGTACGAGTTGTACCTTGACTTCTATAACGGTTCCATCGTCTACAAGCGGGGGAGGGAATAGAGTCCTCGCGCGACACCGGTGCGAAAAACCTTACAACGGTCGCGATGATGCGGGCGGCTCTCAGCCGGTATGGGCTGCCCCTTGTTATGCGCGGAGCGTTAGCTTCGTGCCGGCGGTCTAGTTGGGGAACCCTCATGCAGAACGGCCCGTCTGCCTAGATAGGACCAGACGGCGAGATCGGGGAGGGTGTCGGATTTGCTGGGTGTTAGAACGGATGTGCTTGTGCGCATTCTCTCTGCTATTCTGGCGCTAGCTGCGGCGGGCTGCGCTGCGAGCCCCTCGGGGTCGGGCAGGGTCGCCCCGCCCAAAGCGGCCAAGGAGGCCGAGGCGGCCCACGCTGTATTCCAAATGCCCAGGCCCGGATCCAATGTGGACTTTGATAGCGACCTGGTCATCGTGTCGGGAGCGCCTTCGCCGGTTGCCACAACAGTCGAGATCGCCGGCCGTGGCTCCCGCGGCATTGGGGTCGCTCGCTTGTCTCCGGACGGTCTTCAAGTGCTGGTACAGGTGCATTACGATGCGGCGGCCTTCGAGTGGCATGTTGTCGATATAAGCGGCTCCGGTCTCAGAAAGATAAGCAAACCCACAAACGGCCCCGCCTCATGGTCCCCAGACGGCGCTTCGATAGCATGGGTGGACCTTTCCGCGCCCGGCAGCGCAATAGTGACGGATCTGGCATCGGGGTCCGAGCGGAATATAGCCGGGGCGTCCTGGCCCGCGTGGTCCCCCGACGGAAGCAGTCTGGCCTGCGTCATCCAGGAAAGGGGCCCCGACGTGGATACCGGGCCGGTCTTGAGCGCATTTCGCCTGAGCGATGGGCGGTCTACAGTGCTTTTTGACCCCGCGAAATACGCCGGCGGGGTTCAGCAATCCGCCTTTATCGACTCACCGATTTGGTCAGAAGACGGACGTCTTATCGCGTTCGCATATGAGGGCAAGGCTCTAGCCGGGACCGGTATATATGTACTCGACGCAGAGCAACCCGCGAGGAACGCCCGCTCCGAACTGGGGAAGCCGCGTCTAATCAGCAAGATCGATGATGTCGCCGCGGCGATTCACAACATGGTCTGGTTACCAGATGGTTCCATAGTATGGGCCGGCAAAGCCGGGCTGATGATGGCCAGGAGAGAGTCGGGGAAAGACCGGTGGATCACAAAGAAGATAGCGAGCACCCCGACGCCGGACGACAGAATCGAGGGCCTTCAGTTGAATCCCGCCAAGGATATGCTTTTCTGGCAACAAGTATCGAGCGACGAACAACACCTCATATGCCTTCACCTAAAGGACTGGAAGACGAGCCCTGTCATGCGAACTGAGTGATGTGCCGCAACGATATGCCTTACAATCCGCGTACCTTATACTGGTCATACTGGTCCTTCCGTCACGAGTAGTGAGTAATCAGGCATTTTAACGATATTGTTCAGCGATGCCGGAGGAAAAACGACTTTTGCGTCGTATATGGCCATGTTAAATAGCAAAAACAGCTAACGCAGGAAAGATACCTAGGGTTCCACACCCGGCTTTCGGCCGGAGTGGTTAGCGACCGAGCGGTATCAGCCTGGAGTTGCGTTGAGGTGCTCTCCGGGTACACCGTGGGGATAGAAGACCCAAGCGGCAGGTTCCTGTTTCTCTTAGGAGCCCAAGCCCTTTGGGTCTTCACATATTCTGGGGCCGCGATCGCCGGCCCGGGTACGACGAAGGGGGTTGCGAGTTGACAAGTCATGTACTGATCTTCGACACCACGCTGCGGGACGGCGAACAGTCGCCCGGAGTGAGTCTTACTCCGAGCGAGAAGATAGAGATTGCGCGCCAGCTCCTGCGCCTTAAGGTGGATATTATCGAGGCCGGTTTCCCGATCGCGTCCCCCGGGGACTTCGAGGCGGTCAGCGCGATCGCGCGGGAAATCAGGGGGCCCGTTATCTGCGGGCTGGCGAGGGCTAACCCGGCGGACGTAGATGCCGCCGGCCGCGCGCTGTCGTTCGCGGAGCGCAAACGCATACATACGTTCATAGCCGCGTCGGACGTACACATGAAGTTCAAGTTGCGCAAGGAGCCCCACGAGGTTCTGGAAGCGGCGGTACGGGCGGTAAAGCAGGCCCGCCAGTATACTCCGGACGTGGAGTTCTCGGCCGAAGACGCGACGCGGAGCTCGCCTGAGTTCCTGTGCCGGCTCTTCCAGGCCGCCATCGAGGCGGGGGCAACTACCATCAACGTGCCGGACACCGTGGGATATATCATTCCTTCGGAGTTCGCCGCCCTCATCAGGTACTTGAAGGAAAACACGCCCGGAATCGACAAGGTCGTGATGTCGGTGCACTGCCATGATGACCTCGGTCTGGCTGTGGCCAACTCGCTCGCGGCGGTCAGGGAGGGCGTGGGCCAGATCGAATGCACGATCAACGGCATCGGAGAGCGCGCGGGGAACGCCTCCCTGGAGGAAGTGGTCATGGCCTTGAGGGTGAGGCGGGATTGCCTCGACGCCGATGTGCGTCTGGATGCGACGCAGATATACCGTTCGAGCCGCCTGGTGTCAACCCTGACCGGAATGCCGGTCCCGGGCAATAAGGCCGTCGTGGGCGCCAACGCATTCGCGCACGAATCCGGCATACATCAGGACGGCGTCTTGAAGGAGAAGAGCACATACGAGATAATGCGCCCGGAGGACGTGGGCGTGCCGGCGAGCCGGCTCGTGCTCGGCAAGCATTCGGGCAGGCACGCGTTCAGGGAGCGGCTGATAGCTCTCGGATATCACCTGGAGGAGGGGGACGTCGAGCGGGCGTTCGCGCGCTTCAAGGACATGGCCGATCGCAAGAAGGATATCTCCGACCGTGACATTGAGGCCCTCGTGGAGAACGAGGTGCTCAAGGAATCCGAGATATGGACCCTCGATTGTTTCCAGGTGGCGACGGGGAATCGTTCTCTCCCCACCGGCACCGTCTCGCTTATCAAGGAAGGCGCCACTGTCCACGAGGCCGCCTGCGGTGACGGCCCCGTGGACGCCCTGTTGCGCGCGGTCGAGCGGGCCGTTGGCGCCGATTTCCACCTGCAGGAGTTTTCTTTGAGGGCGGTGACGGGGGGTAAGGACGCCCTGGGCGAGGCAGTGGTGCGCGTTGAAAGGGACGGCGTAGTGTACCTGGGCAGGGGGGTCAGCCCGGATATTCTGGAGGCCAGTATACGCGCATATCTGCAGGCTGTGAACAGGTGGGCCGGCGGATTCTCCGCGCGCCGCGGCGAAGCGGAGGGGGAGGCGGACTGACCGTCCGGGCCGCCCGCAGCATTGCGCTAAGGGGTGAATGCGATTGGGTCGTTCGATGACCGCCGTTGAGAAGATTATCTCCGCCCATGCGGGGCGAGACGAAGTCAGGCCCGGCGAGACGGTGTGGGCGCGCGTGGATTGGTGCCTGGCCAACGATATCTCGGCGCCGATGGCGATAGAGCAGATGAAGGCGATGGGATACGATCGGGTCTTCGACACCGACAGGATAATATTGGTTCTGGATCACTTCCTCCCGGCGAAGGATATCGCCTCCGCGGCACAGGCGCGGGTGACGAGGGAATTCGCCCGCCGGCAGGGGATCAGGCATTTCTACGACGTCGGCCGGATGGGCATAGAGCACGCCCTGGTGCCCGAACTCGGCGTCGTGCGCCCCGGTGACCTGTTCGTGGGCGCGGACTCCCATACCTGCACTTATGGCGCCCTTGGCGCCCTGGCGACCGGAGTGGGATCGACCGATCTTGGCTGTGCGATGGCGCTGGGCGAGATGTGGTTTCGGGTGCCCGAGACGTTGCGGATCGAGTTCACGGGTCGATTGCCCCGGTGGGTGGGCGGGAAGGATCTCGCCCTGCTCGTGCTGTCCAGGCTGGGCACGGAAGGAGCGAACTACGCGGCTCTTGAGTTCTGCGGGGAGGCCATCGAGCGCCTTTCCGTCGACGGGAGGCTCACCCTGTCCAACATGGCGGTGGAGGCTGGCGCGAAAGCGGGCCTGATCCCTTGCGACGGCTGGACGAGCGACCCCGGCGCGCGGGTGGCGGAGAGCCACTCGTGGGATGTGTCGAGCCTGGAACCGCAGGTCGCGTGCCCGTACTCGCCCGCGGATGTGGTGCCCGTCGGAGAGGTGGCGGGGACCCCGGTCGACCAGGTGGTGCTCGGTTCGTGCACTAACGGCCGGCTCACCGATCTGGCGGAGGCGGCGGGGATCCTGGCCGGCAGGAAGGTGCACTCGAATGTCAGGCTGATCGTCGTACCAGGTACGCGGGATGTTTACCGTAAGGCGATGCATGCCGGGATTATCGACACGTTCCTGGACGCGGGCGCTGCTATATCCACGCCCACCTGCGGACCGTGCATGGGGGGCCACATGGGTGTCCTGGCGGACGGCGAGGTGTGCCTGGCTACGACCAACAGGAATTTCCGGGGCCGGATGGGGCACGCGGGGAGCCGGGTATATCTTGCAGGACCGGCTGTCGCGGCCGCTACGGCCGTCATGGGGTGCATAGCGCACCCCCGGGAGGTGGTTACTGATGACTCGCGTGAAGGGTAGAGCCTGGAGGTTTGGCGATGACGTGGATACCGACGTCATCATTCCGGCTCGATATCTGTATACTCACGATTCTCAAGTGTTGGCGGAGCATTGCATGGAGATAGCCGACCCAGAGTTCCCTACTCGCGTGCGCCCGGGGGACGTCGTGGTCGCGGGCAGGAATTTCGGGTGCGGCAGTTCGCGCGAACACGCCCCGCGTGCGCTTCAGGCGTGCGGGGTAAGGGCGGTGATCGCCGCCTCGTTTGCCCGGATATTCTTTCGAAACGCGGTGAATCTCGGCTTGCTGCTTCTCGAGTCCGCTGTGGCGGCCCAAGAGATAGAATCCGGTGAGCCGGTGGAAATAGACACGGAAGGCGGAGTACTCTATCTTGCGTCCGGGAGGGCTATTCCGGTGACGTATCCCGCTGGAGCGGCCGCCGACGTGCTGGCGGCGGGGGGCCTTGTCGAATACGTCCGCGCGAGGTCTGCCGGCGGCGCGCAAGGGGGTGCGGACCGTGGATAGTGAGACCGGGGGCGAAGCGAGTAAGGCGCGCCTGAGGGTGGCTTTGTTGCCCGGAGACGGGATCGGCCCCGAGGTTACCGCCCAGGCCGTGAAGGTCATGAAGGCCGCGGCATCCGCGGAGGGGGTCTCCGTCGTTTTCAACCAAATGCCCATAGGCGGAGAGGCTATTGAACAGACAGGCGAACCCATCCCCGAACGAGTCCTCGCCGGTTGCCAGCGGTCGGACGCCGTTTTTCTCGGGGCGGTAGGGGGGCCCAGGTGGAACAATCTTCCCCGGGCCAAGAGGCCGGAGACGGGCCTGCTCGCCCTGAGGCAGGAGCTCGGCCTGTGGGCCAACCTCCGGCCCGTGAAGATGTACGACCCACTGGCCAACGCATCTCCATTGCGGCCTGAATCGCTCGGGCACGGCGTGGACATGATGGTCGTGCGCGAGCTCTCGGGCGGCCTGTACTACGGCAGGCCCAGCGAGTGCAGGGAAGAGGGCAACGGCCGCGTGGCCGTCGATACAATGTGGTACACGAGTCGCCAGATAGAGCGCGTGGTCCGGCTGGCGTTCACCCTCGCGCAGGAGCGTCGCGGTCACCTGCTCTCGGTGGATAAGGCCAACGTGCTATCATGCTCCCGCCTGTGGAGGGAGATCGTCGATGGAGTGGTTTCCGACTACCCGGGCGTGCGGGCAGAGCACATGTACGTTGACGCGGCTGCCGCCGAACTGGTCTTGCGCCCCCACCGATTCGACGTCGTGGTGACGGAGAACATGTTCGGGGATATCCTGAGCGACCTCGGCGGCGCACTGGTTGGCTCTCTGGGTCTCCTGCCATCGGCTTCCCTCGGGGATGATGGTCGGGGGTTGTTCGAACCGGTGCACGGGTCTGCCCCCAGCCTCGCCGGGCAAGACAAGGCCAATCCGCTTGGGGCCATTCTCAGCGCCGCACTGCTCTTCAGGTATAGCCTCCCCGATGGGCGCGGCGCCGGCGCCGCCGATAGGATAGATTGCGCAGTCTTACAGGTACTGAGGGACGGCTACCGTACCCTCGATTTGGAGGTCTCGGGCGGCCGGATTGTGGGAACGCGCGCCATGGGGGATCTGGTAGTGGAAGCAATTGATGGGGGAATGCGCAATGAGAAGTGACGTCATCAAGAAGGGTCCCGAACGGGCCCCTCACCGCGCTCTGCTAAGGGCCCTGGGGCTGGGTGACGGGGACATGTCGAGGCCTCTGGTGGGCGTGGCCGTTTCCTGGGGCCGGGTCGTGCCGGGGCACATGCACCTCGACTCGCTGGCGGCGGCCGTTAGCGAAGGGATCCGAGAGGAAGGCGGTGTCCCTCTCCCATTTGGCGTGCCCGGCGTGTGCGACGGCCTTGCGATGGGCCATACAGGTATGCGTTATTCGCTGCCCAGCCGCGAGATCATAGCGGACTCCGTAGAGGTCATGGCGCAGGCTCACGCGCTTGATGCCATCGTATTGGTCGCCGGATGCGATAAAATCATCCCCGGCATGCTCATGGCCGCGGCTCGCCTGGGTATTCCGTCGGTATTCTGCGGTGGCGGCCCCATGCTCGCGGGAAAGTTGGACGGCGGGCGGCTGGATTTATCGGACATGTTCGAAGCGGTGGGCGCTTATTCGCGTGGGAGCCTCAGCGAGAGTGACCTGTGCAGGATGGAAATGGCGGCATGCCCGGGGCCTGGTTCGTGCGCGGGGATGTTCACCGCCAACACGATGTTGGCCGTGTCCGAAGCGCTTGGAATGGCGCTGCCCGGCAGCTCCACCGTCCCGGCGACGTCGGGCCGCCGGTTGCGCATCGCGCGTGATTCGGGTCGCTTCGCAGTGAAGGCGTGTCGGGCAGACCTCGGAGCCTCGCTTGTTTTGACCCGGTCCGCGATATCCAACGCCCTGGCGGTGGATATGGCACTGGGGGGGTCCACCAACAGCGTTTTGCACCTGGGCGCCATAGCCGCGGAGGCGGGGGTTGAGTTCGATCTGAATCTGGTTGACGGCATCAGTCGCCGTGTTCCGCAGTTATGCAGGTTAAGCCCTGCGGGCGACCTGTTCATGGAAGACCTAGACCGCGTGGGCGGTTTGCCCGTGGTCGTGAAGCATCTTTGTGACGCCGGCCTTATTGAGGGCAGCGCGCTCACGGTAACAGGCTCGACTATGGCTGAGAACGTCGCCGGCGCGCCTCGGCCGGACGGGGAAGTGGTCCGCGGATTGGACGATCCATGGGCGCGCACGGGAGGTCTCAGGGTGCTCTACGGCAGCCTGGCTCCAGGGGGCGCCGTCATCAAGGCGGGGGCCCTCGCGCCTGAGGCGTGGCGGCAACGGGGCGTCGCCCGGGTATTCGACGGGGAAGAGGGTGCCGTCGAGGCCATCATCGCCGGTCGCGTGGGGCCGGGAGACTGCCTTGTAATT
>JAHDPS010000226.1 GCA_018434225.1 Bacillota bacterium | reverse complement strand
TTTGAGCCGGTTGTATGAATGTCCTGCCGACGTACCTGTTCTTGACAAGTCCTATCTCGTAGGGGATCCCCGCCTCCTCCGCATAGCCCGTGGCCGCGGAAATGCTGGAGTCGGGAACCCCAGTAATGAGGTCGGCCTCAACCGGAAAGTCGCGCGCGAGCAGCCTGCCCATCGTCTTCCTGACGGAATGGACGTTGAGGCCGGCCAGGTCCGAATCAGGGCGGGCGAAGTAGATGTACTCGAATATGCACAGCGCCGCCTCGCGGCATGGCATGGCCTGGACGGATCTCAGGCCGCCCGCGTCGACGACGACCATCTCTCCCGGCTCCACGTCGCGCAGGGGCTCGGCCCCCACGGCATCGAAGGCGCATGTCTCGGACGCCAGGACGTAGCACGCACCGCGCGTCCCGTCTATCCTGCCGATGGACAGGGGCCTGATCCCGTTCGGGTCCCTTACCCCAATGAGCTTGTCCCTCGTCAGGAACAGGAGGGCATATCCCCCCTCCACTCGGCCGAACGTCTCGATCACCGCGTCCTCAAAAACGGTTTCGCCCGACCTGGCTATGAGGTGGGCTATTACCTCCGTGTCGAGGGTGGTCTGGAATATAGACCCGCTCTGCTCCAGCGATTCCCGGATAGCCGGGGCGTTGACCAGGTTCCCGTTGTGGCAAAGGGCCACCGATGAACCCCTGCACCTGAGCAGTATCGGCTGGGCGTTCACGGGCGACGTCGAGCCCGTGGTCGAATACCTCACGTGCCCGATCGCCCTATCCCCGGGCAATCCAGCCAGGACTCCCTCGTTGAATACCTCCGAGACGAGCCCCATGCCCTTGTGTATCTTGAGGCGGCAGCCATCGCCGGCCACCACGCCGGCGCTCTCCTGCCCGCGATGTTGCAGGGCATATAGCCCATAGTAGGTCAGGGTGGCGGCATCCGGGTGGCCGAATATGCCGAACACGCCGCATTCGTCGCGGAGTCTCGCGGCCGCTTTCAACTCATCAGGCATGGTATCACTTCCCGCCAGGACTTCTCCAGTTCAGTCGCGTCGCAGTCAATGACGGGCCTCGCCGAGCCCTGTGCGCCGGTGCCCTGTATACCGGCACCCTGTGCGTTGATGCCCTGCACGCTGACGCGCAGGCGGGATCGGGCCACCCGGCCTATGATCGAACAGGGAACCCTCCTGGCCTCGCAGATCTCGAGGAATTCGCCTTCGGCCGAAGGCTTCACCGTAACTACCGCCCGGGACTGGCTTTCGGAGAACAGGAGAGAATCAATCCTACCGTCCCATCGCAGGAGTATGTCGGCTCCCCGCGCCCCCGGCCGCGCGTCAAAACAGCACTCCGCCAGGGCCACCGCGAGGCCGCCCTCCGAGACGTCGTGGGCGGACTGGAGCAGTCCAGCCGCATTCGCCTCGAGCAATGTCTCTATCAGGGCTTTTTCCCGATCGAGATCGATGGCGGGCGGCCGCCCGGACACGACGCCGTGGACGACCTTCAGGTACTCGGAGCCCCCCAGCTCGTCCAGGGTGTCGCCCAAAACGATCACGTGGTCGCCCTCGGACTTGAATCCCTGCGTGAGGATTTTCGAAATATCGTCGATCACCCCGACTATCCCGATTATGGGCGTCGGGTATATCGCGCGGTCCCTCGATTCGTTGTAGAAGCTGACGTTGCCACCGGTGACAGGCGTGCCCAGGGTCTCGCAGGCGTTCCTCATTCCCTCGATTACGCCCTTGAACTGCCAGAACACCTCCGGCTTCTCGGGGTTTCCGAAGTTCAGGCAGTTCGTTATGGCCAGCGGTCTCGCGCCGGCGCACGCCACGTTCCTCGCCGTCTCTGCCACGGCGATCGCGCCGCCCCTGACGGGATCCAGGTAGCAGTACCTCCCGTTCCCATCGGTCTTGAGCGCGATCCCCTTTTCCGGCCCGCACTTGCCGTCGTTCCTCACTCTAACAACCGCGGCGTCCGCGCCGGGAGGCATCACCGTATTCGTCTGGACCATGTGATCGTATTGCCTGTAAACCCACCGCTTGCAGGCTACGTTCGGTGACGTCAGGACAGCCTCGAAAGCCCCTTGCACGTCCTCCGGAACTGGTATCCCTGACGCATCGAACGAGCTCACCTTCCTGAAGTAATCCGGCTCAGCCCAGGCGGGATCGTACAGGGGGGCGTTCTGCGCAAGCAAGGCGGCGGGCACTTCGGCGGCGACCCGGCCGCCGTGCCTCACCCTGAACAGGCCGTCGTCAGTGACGCGGCCAATGACCACGCAGGGCAAACCCCACTTCCGGCATATGGCCGAAACCTCTTCCTCGCGGCCTTTCTCGAGGATCAAGAGCATGCGCTCCTGGGATTCGGATAGCATTATCTCGTAGGGAGTCATCCCGGCCTCCCTTAGCGGGACGAGAGACAAGTCTATCTCGATTCCGGTTCCGGCCCGCGCGGCGGTTTCCGCGCAAGAGGAGGTTATGCCCGCGGCCCCC
>JAHDPS010000049.1 GCA_018434225.1 Bacillota bacterium | reverse complement strand
CTGGCGACTTGGCTCATTCTGGTGGCGTGGCTGGCTGTCCCGCCGGCGGGAATGATGGGGATAATCGAGTGGTTCAACTTCGCCTTCAACCTGAGTCTCGGCTATTCACAGATCGTGTTGGTATCGAGCGTAGTGCTGATCATTTTCTTCTGGCTTAACCTTCGGGGAATCCAGCTCGCTGGGCAGATCCAGACATTTATGCTGTTTGCCGCCCTATTCGGCTGCGCATTGACAGGGATAATATACCTCTTGTCACCGCAGTGGTCGCTCGAGAACTTCAAGCCGGTACTGCAATCGGCGATGGGTGGCGGGGGGGCCTCGGGATCCGGCGGACTGTATGGCGTGATAATCGGGGTTGCCCTCTTGATCACGCCGTTCTTCGGATTCGAAACGGTCCCGCAGCTCGTGGAAGAGGGCACGTTCCCGATCAAGGACATGCACAAGGCGATCTGGGGTTCGTGCCTGACATGCGGTTGCCTGTACACGTTCTACTTCCTGTGCCTGGCGGGCATGGCGCCGTGGAGTGTGCTGACGGAGGGAGGCAGCTTCCCGGCCTTCGTATCGATCAAGATGATCGATGGCGTGCTGCACTCCAGATTGTACAACATCTTCTTCGGCATAACCGGAGTGTTGTTTACTATCGGGACATGCATACTCGGTTTCTGGGTGTCGGGCGTCCGCATGCTGTACGCCCTAGGACGTCAGAACTTCCTGCCGAAGGTGTTCGCAAAGACGAACAAATACGGCCAGCCGATTGTGCCCAACGTGCTCATCCTAGGCGTCAGCCTCGTGGCGCTCATCGTTATGAACGCTACGACATACCTCGAGGAGTTCTTCTGCCTGATGTCGTTTTGCTGTGCGAGCGCGTACGCCATCACATCGGCGGCCTCGATTCGCGCGGCGATCGTCCATCCCAATTGGGAACGCCCATACAAAATACCCGGCGGGATGCCCATGAGGGTGCTCGCTTTCGTCGTTGCCAGCGTGACAGCATGGCTGTGCACTCTGGGACAGCCCGGGTGGACGCAGTGGTTCCTGTACATGGGCTTGGGAGCGGTGCTCTGGCTGTGGATGGTATTCGTGAAGTGGCCTAAGGAGGCAGTGTGGATGGAGACCCCCGAAGGCGTCAAGGAGTACTAGACTGGGTCGTGCCTGGGGAGGCGGCCTCGTGGACGCCTCCCCATTTTTCGGCCGAGGTATCACAGTGTAGGGGTGTTTTTCTATGAAGAAAATGGGCCTGATCGTCAACCCCATCGCGGGCATGGGCGGGAGGGTCGGTCTGAAGGGCAGCGACGGGGAGGAAACGCTTAGGCGGTGCATCGAGCTGGGCGCCGACCCCGAGGCCCCGCGGCGGGCAGCGGAGGCGCTGCGGCAGATGGAGCCGATCAAGGAGGACATAGAGGTCTTCACTTACTCCGGGGAGATGGGCGCGGAGGAGGCGCTGGACTGCGGTTTCGCGCCCATCGTTATTGGGTCGGTCGAGAGGGGCTCGACTACCCCCGGTGACACGAGGGAAGCCGCTAGGCGGATGTGCGAAAAGGGCGTTGACCTCCTGTTGTTTGCCGGCGGGGATGGCACGGCCCGCGACGTCTACACTGCCATAGGTGATAGGGTTGTTGTGCTCGGCATCCCGGCCGGGGTCAAGATCCACTCGGCAGTATACGCGGTCAACCCACGAAGAGCGGGGGTTCTCGCCAGGGAGTATCTTGAAGGGAAGATCACCCAGGTCAGGGAAGCCGAGGTAATGGACATAGATGAGGAAGCGTTTCGCCGCGGCAGAGTCTCGGCTGAGCTCTATGGCTATCTGAAGATACCGTTCGAGGCCACCATGGTCCAGGGCATGAAGGCCGGAGGGAAGGAAAGTGAGCAGGCCGGCCTCGAGAACGTGGCGTTCTATGTCCTGGACCTGATGGCCGAAGAGAGGGGTACTCAGTTCCTCATAGGGCCCGGCACGACCACGGGAGAAATCAAGGCGAGGCTCGGATCGAGGGGAACACTCCTGGGCGTTGACGTAGCCCTGGACGGTCGCCTCATCGCCGAGGACGTCAACGAGGCACAGATACTTCAGATGATCGAAGGGAAGGAGGCGAAGATCGTAGTCACCATCATTGGGGGGCAGGGCTACATATTCGGGAGAGGGAACCAGCAGTTCAGTCCCCGTGTGATCAGAAGGGTCGGCAAGGAGAATATCATCGTTGTCACTTCAAAGGGTAAACTCGCCGCTTTGCAGGCCAGGCCGCTCCTCGTCGATACCGGCGACGATCAAACGAATCAGATGCTGGCAGGTTACATCAAGGTGGTCACGGGCTACAATGAGCAGGTGGTGTGCAGGATTTGGTCTTGACCTGACATCATAGGCGGATCTAACCGAGGGGAGGACACCTGCGTGATCGACGCTGCATCCTTGAGTTCATCAGTAGACGACGTCTTGCGCCAACTGCTGGCGAAGGCAAACCTCAAACCGAAGGATATCGTAGTTGTCGGTTGTAGCACAAGCGAAATACTTGGGCAAAAGATCGGCTCTGCGACCAACTTGGACGTGGCGCGGGCGGTGATGGGCGGTCTCCTTCCAGCCCTTCAGGAGCGCGATCTGCACTTGGCGGTGCAGACATGCGAGCACCTCAACCGGGCTCTTGTGGTTGAGAGCGAGTGCGCGGAGCGGTACAATCTGGAGACCGTCGCGGTCGTGCCTCACCTTGGAGCGGGTGGCGCCCTCGGCGCTCTGGCCATGGACGAGTTTCGCTGTCCCGCGGTCGTGGAGTCGATAATGGCCCATGCCGGGCTGGACATAGGGGATACTCTCATAGGCATGCATCTACGGAGGGTCGCGGTTCCTGTCAGGTTACCTGTCCGGAGCATTGGGCAGGCACACTTGGTGCTCGCGAGGACCCGTCCGAAGATGATAGGAGGGGAAAGGGCTAAGTATTTGAAGGATTGGAGCTACAAATGAACCTGCGCGATCTTGACGTAGTGCTGACGTGCATGCCCTTCGCCAGTCATGAGCAACCGTCAATCGGCCTCAGCCTGCTCAAATCCCAGATCAGGCCGCTCGGCGTCGAATCGCGGATTCTTTACTTCACGATACCTTTTGCCGAACGGATCGGGGCACAGCTGTACCGGACCATAGGAAAGTGGCACATCGTCGATTTGTTGGGAGACTGGGTGTTCTCGAGGGCGCTCTTCCCTGAATCCGAACAAGACACCAAAAGCTACATAAATGGCGTGTTATCAGGGGGGGAGCGGCCCCATTCGATACCCCATTTCGGGAAGGCGCCACCGAACGATGCCTTGATCGATGACCTCCTCAAGGCGCGGGAGACGGTAACCGATTTCCTGGACGAGTGTTGCCGGCAAATAGTGAAGTACCGCCCCAAGGTGGTTGGTTTCACAAGCCTGTTTCACCAGCAGACTGCGTCGCTGGCCCTCGCGAGACTCGTGAAGAATCGGCAGCCCCACACGTTCATCGTCATGGGCGGACCGGGCTGCCTGGGGCCGATGGGGATAGAGATGATCCGCTCATTCGGTTGGCTGGACGCGGTCGTTTCCGGCGAGGGCGAGATCGTCTTCCCCGAGATCGTCGAGCGGATCATGGATTCGCGGCGGATCGACGACGTGCCGGGAGCCTTCACACGTGAAACAGCGCGGGCGACGGACCCGAAGACGGTTTTCGCACCTGTCGTTGATAACCTCGACATGCTGCCGCGTCCCGATTACGATGACTTCCTGGAACAGTGGAGGGCCAGTTCGTTCGGGGATACTGAGCGGATCCGGCTTCCCTTCGAGACATCGCGGGGTTGCTGGTGGGGCGAGAAATCGCGCTGCAGTTTCTGCGGCCAGGCAACGCCCGCCATGAGGTATCGCTCAAAGTCCGTCAGTCGTTCCGCCGAGGAACTGTGCGATCTCGTCAAGGATAATCCCGGCTGTGCAATCGTATTCACCGACGCAATATCCAATCCGCACCAAATGAGCGGATTTCTCAGTGAGGTAAGGACACACGGCGCGAGACCACCGGTAGTCTACTTTGAAGTCAGGTCGGATCTGAGCAAGGGCGATCTCGAGATGCTGCACGGGACGGGTATTCGCCGCCTGGAAGTCGGCATCGAGAGCCTGAGCGACCGAATCCTCGGCCTGGTGAGGAAGGGCACGACCGCCCTCAAGAACATACGCTTTCTCAAGTGGTGCAAGGAACTCGGCATCGAAGCGGTCTGGAGCCTCCTATGGGGCTTTCCGGACGAGCCGGCGGCGGAGTACGAGGGCATGGCCGCCCTCGTCCCTTTACTCTGTCATCTCCAACCGCCGAACTACGCCGGCAGTTTTCGTCTCGATCGATTCAGTCCCTATTTCGAGCGGGGCCGCGAATCCGGGCTTGAGCACATATCCCCGTATCCCTCGTACGGATACGTGTATCCGCTCGGCCCCGAGGCCCTGAACAACCTGGCGTACTACTTCACGTTCCAGTACGCCCGCGACCAGCACGTGGACGCCTATACGGGGCGATTGGCGAATGAGATAGCTGACTGGAAGGAAATGCACTCGAAGAGGTTCTTTGTGGCGCTGGATCGGGAGGAAGGGCTGCTATTAGTGGACGGTCGGCGGGGCGAGCAGACTACTACGATCCTCGACGGCCCTCACAGGCTGCTTTACCTGGCGTGCCGCGACATCTGTCACGAGGACCAGCTGAAGCGTGTGCTGGCGCGCCACTCGAGAAGGTCCCCATCCTCGTTTGAAGTCCGCAGCATACTGAAGCCCCTGGAGGAAATGGGGTTCATGTTGCGGCGCGGCGATTTGTACCTGAGTCTGGCCACCTATCCCGCCCGGTCCCGAGAGTAGCACGATCGCGATCCCTCGAACAACGCTCCCCATCTGGTTTTTGAGATACACTCCCGCCTGACCCCTTGGCGCAAGCCCTCACACCGGCTCATAGAACGGAGTCCCTTTACCTGACTGAACTGGTCGCGGAGCAGTGCCGCGGCGGCACTGCCGGGTTGCTTCCTCTCGCTTATGCCTGTCAGAGTACCTTGACAGATATAGTAGTATACTTTATGCTATACATGACGAGGTGAACTACGTGAATGGCAGGATACCTTCGGACTTACTGAGGGGGCACACCGACACCATCGTCCTGGGGATACTGCGGGGCGGGGACAGCTACGGCTATGAGATATACAAGAAGATCATCGAAAAGAGCGAGGGACTGTACGAGCTGAAAGAAGCCACGCTCTATGCGAGCTTCAGAAGGCTCGAGGAGGAGGGGTGCATCACTTCCTACTGGGGCGACGAGACCCTGGGCGGCAGAAGGAAATACTACCGAATCACGCCGCTGGGCGAGAACACATACAACCTCAACAAGCAGGACTGGGAGTTCACCAAGAGGATCATAGATAAGCTACTGTAGGTCCTTGATGCGTACCTGGCCATTCGCGGGCATGACGTCTGGAGGGGGTTGTCTTCGTGAAGGAAAGGGTAAAGAGATACATCGACAGCCTGTTTGAGGATATTCCCGATTCGAGGCAGCTCCGAGAATTGAAGGAAGAGGTTTGCGCGAATCTCCTGGAGCGAATAACGGATTCAATCGCGCGCGGACTCAGCGAGGAAGACGCGTTCAAGAGCGCGGCGGCGGAACTGGGCGATGTCACCGAACTCGCGGATACCATGCGTAAGGCGGCGAGGAGCATGAGTCAGAGCAGCATCATCTTCAGGCTTCTCGATCGGAAAACAGCCCTCGGCTACGCCCTGGGCTCGGCCAGCGCTCGGCCAGCGCGCTCTTCGGCATAATGGCCGCCGGAATCGTATATCTTCAGACCCTCGATCCGGCTTCCGGCGTCTCCGCTCTGCTTCCATTCGCGGTCGTGGCAACCGCCCTGTTCGTATTCTTCGCGTTCACCCAGGAGACGGCGTACCAATACGGTATGGACAACAAGCGGGCGCTGTCATACAGCCTTGCGATAGCCGCCTCCCTTTTCGGGATACTGGCCGCGGCGATCATGTATTTCCGTGGCAGCCCGCCGTATCTGGTGTGGAGTGTGCTGACGTTTTTCGTGTTTCCGTCCGCTGTGGCCCTGACATACCTCGCGCTATCTGAGAAGAGTCGGCAGAAGGAGTGGGTCAGGAAGTGGGCCGAAAAGTGGGCGGCGGAGTGGGAACAGACCTTCACCTCTCAGCACGGCGTGCTCAGGCGAGGGTTGTCGGGCGCGCTCTGGCTTTTCTCGATCGCCGTTTTCCTGATCATGGCGCTGAACGGCGGCGGGAGGTATGCATGGATAGTATTCATCTTCGCCATCGGGATTGAGGTGCTGATGAGCGCGGTATTCGCTGCCAGGGGCAGGAAGTAATCTTGAGCATGGGGGGTTTGGCGCGATGACCGGGACTACCGTGACTGGCACAAACACGCTTACCCCAAAGAAGAAACCATATGCGATGGAAAGTTGGCTCGCCAGTTAGTTTGAGTTCAGTATGACTTGAGTTTCAAAAGGGATGCTTCGTGACTGATGCGAGTGTGCGGATATGTGTGTACCAGGCAGCTAGTCTGCGGATTATCGGGGTACTCGGCGCCCGAGCATGCGGATTTTCCGTGCACTCTACGGTCGAATAGGGCTGAGCCGGGACGGTGAGGTTGGGCTTATCTCCGTGGGTGCCGATGCCTTTATGCCGGATCTGCTTGACGCCCTCATCCCTGCGGACATCGAGCGTAGACCGTTAGACACCGAGGGGCCGCTGCACAAAACTGCAAACTATCCCTGGTTCACCACCAGCCGCTGAGCCAGAGGATCATGACACGGTGCAAGATGCAGCCGATGGGGGGGATGAAGCACGTTTTCATTTGCGGTTCGATGGGCGCCACCCAGGCCGGCCTGTTTTGGGCCACAACGGTTTACCGCAAGGCGATATCATGATAGTAGGCGGACGATCACCCACTCGAAGTCGGTGACAGTCGCGACCTTTCCGCCGTCCTTTAGCATAGGCTTAACTATGTTAGAATAAGACAAACCAGGTTGGAATTGGGGAGCCGGAGGGTTGAGCGATATCCGTGCAGGTGCAGAAACGTCAAGAAAGAACAGCATAATTGAATTATTCCTGAAAGGAATCGGCGGCAATGAGGAAACACGGTAGAAGGGTATTGAAAACAGTGCTGATTGTGGTCGCTGGAATCGTTGCACTGTCAGGCGCATCGATTGCCGGAGGGTTCGCCCTTATGAGACATGAATACAGCGACAGGACGGAGATACTGAAGTCAGCGTCGGTACCGCCGAGAATGGCGTTGGTCGTCTACCAGCCTTCGGTCACTCCGGCGTCTTCCGATGTGGCGCATGCCATAGCCAGGGGACTCAATGATTCCGGGTTTGAGGTGAAGATCAGCAATCCCAGCAAGCATCTGTCTGCGGATATTTCGGCTTATTCGGTCATCGTTTTTGGCTCTCCCAATTATGCGGACTCCGTAGCTGAGCCCTTATTGAATTACGTAAAGCGGATCGATGATTTTTCCGGAAAGACAGTGGTCCTTTTTTCCACGTCCGGAGGAGTCGGCGGTATGCCAGAGATTGAAAGGCTGTCGGAGTTCATACATGGTGTGAAGCCGTACTCGGCGGTCAGGTTCAAATTCAATGAATGGGAAACGAACAGAGAGGCCGCTTACCAACTAGGCATGGATGCGGCCGGGCAATGATGATGTGTGCGGTAAGCCATATCCCGAATATTATAACGCTTGCGCGTCTGGCCCTCACGCCTCTGCTTGCGCGTTTCATTTTGCAGGGTGAATACATGAGCGCTCTCGCGGTGTTCACCGCGATATGCCTTACCGATGTTTCTGACGGAGCCGCTGCCAGGGCGCTGGGAACATGTTCTCGCCTCGGAGCCCATTTGGACGTGGCTGCCGACCTTTTGTATGTTATGGCGACACTGACCGTTTTGAATATGAGAGGGCTTGCGCCCACTTGGTTCACTGCTGTGGCGGCAATCAAGTGTGTCGAGTTCATCATAACGTCATCCATGTTGAAAGAGGGCAACCGAAACGAGAGCATATGGGTATTCGATGGCCTCGGAAGGTGCTTCTCCGCGCTGGCCTTCCTATCACCCGGCGTCTTCTGCCTTGCCGCACTACTGCCGGGGGATGCAGTGTATGTAATGTATGTCTTGCTTGTACCGACCAGTGTGTTTGCCGCCGCGTCGTCCGCCGCGAGGATCGCGCGATGCGTCATATCCGCGAGATCAAGGAGGCGTACGGATATCAGTGACTTTGTTGGGCATCGTTCTCGATATCAACGATGATTTACGCAAAGGTCGCGGTCCTCTTATTCCCGTCGTCCTTTACATCCCCATGACTTCGCCCTTTCTAATGGGCACACGCCGACAATCCCCGTGGCATTGAGTTTACTGCTGTTATGCTTACAGCCATGGCATGTGAGGCAGGGCAACGCAGGTAACTGGAGCGGATCGGGGGGCTCAATATCGCCCTTCGCGCGAAGGCATGCTGCCAATTGGTCGCGCACGAAACGTATGGACGCTGCCTGAAGGCCGTTGGCGCTGTGGTGTGCCCCAGAGCACCGTGTAGTACGCGATACACGGGATGGTATCCCTCGGCAGTTTAGCCTGTGCGCGGGCCAGCATCTCTGCGGAAGGGTCTGTTCCGCAACACCCCGGAGGCACCGGAACAGTCGTAACATTCCGTCGTATTCG
>JAHDPS010000370.1 GCA_018434225.1 Bacillota bacterium | reverse complement strand
GGGTGGAGCCGCACCGGCGCATGTCATCGAGGAGTAGCTGCAAATCCAGCGATTCGGGTGTGGTCCTCTCCACGGGAAGCGATCTGCCGCAAACCACGTTCTCGATCGTCCCGATGAGGCCCGCCTGCCTCTCGGACTTTGCCAGCAACCACCTGACGAGCTGCGCGATCGTGGTCTTCCCGTTGGTGCCCGTGACCCCGATGACCCTCATGTCCCTCGACGGGTGACCGTAGAACTGGCTGGAGAGCAGGGCGAGGGCCCTGCGGCTGTCCGGAACCAGCACGACGGTTATCCCGTCGAGACCGACCTCCCTCTCGGCGATCAGGGCGACCGCCCCGCGGGACACGGCGTCACGGGCGAAGTCGTGGCCGTCGAATTGGAACCCCTTCACGCACACGAAGGCCGTCCCGGGCCCCACCGAGCGCGAATCGTACGCGAGGCCGGTCACCTCGCCCCCCCCGCTTCCGCGGACGGTCTTCACGGGGAGTATCGACGCCAGGTCCTCAAGGTTCATCGGGTCAGCCTCCAGCCTGCTAAAGCCCATATCTAGTATATCCGCCACCGTTGCACCGCTTCAATAAGCGCAATAGCGTATCGCCGGGACCTATAGCCGTCCCTATTCAGGCGCGCTGAACTTGACTTTGATGATCTGGTTGCGAGGAACCCGCGCTCCCGGCGCCGGTTCCTGCGACACAGCGAACCCGCTGCCAACAACCTCTATGTTTAGGCCGAGCCCGCCCAGGACGGCAGTGGCTTCCTTCATTGTCTTTCCTAGGACACTCGGCACCATGACCAGGCCCTCCCGGCCCGCGGAGGCGCTGTCGCTCGTGTCCACCGTCACCTCAGATTTGACGGTGGCTGTAGATCCCGCGGAGGGTTCCTGCGACGTGACCACGCTGCCCCCGCCATGCACCTTCAACGATAGGCCGGCGGACGCGACGGCTTCCCGCGCGTCTTCGATCGTGAGATTTGCCAGGTCTGGAACAAACGCTGGACCTCCGGCGGCCGGCCGCTCATCCCGTTGCTCTCCCGGAGCGGGGGGAATCCCCATGTACTTGAGGACATCTGTTACCATCGCGTTGAATACCGGTGCGGCAATGACACCGCCGAAGTACTCGCCCACCGGTTCGTCAATTGTTACCAGGGCTATGAGCCTCGGCTTATCGGCGGGAGCGAAGCCGAAGAACGAGGAAATGTACTTCCCCTCGGCTATTCTGCCGCCCACCACCTTGTTGGCGGTTCCCGTCTTACCGCCGATTTTGTATCCCGCGATCCGCGCCTGGCGACCGGTTCCCCTCTCCACGACCTCTTGCAGGGATCCCCTCATCTCCTGGGCCGTCTTGGCGGATATGGCCCTCCTCACGTTCGTGACGCCGAACGACTGTACCAGTCTCCCATCGGGCGTCCTTATCTCCTTCACGAGATGGGGTTTCACGATCATGCCGCCGTTCGCTATCGCGGACATTGCCGTTATCAACTGGATGGGCGTCACTGTCAGCGTTTGGCCGAATGCCATGCACGCCAGGTCGACCGTCTTGATCTGCGCGGCCTTTATCGTAATACCCGTCGCTTCGCCGGGGAGGTCTATCCCCGTTGTGCCGGTGAAACCAAACGAGTCCACGTAAGAGCTGAACCTCTGCGCGCCCAGCCTGAGTCCCATGTTCACGAAGGCGACGTTGCACGAGTTCTGCACGGCCTCCACGAATGACTGGCTGCCGTGACCATCGTCGCGCCAGCACGAAATCGTGTGGCCCGGGACCTTGACGGAGCCGCCGCAGTAGAAACGGTCCGTGAGTGAAGTGGTTCCCTCCTCGAGGGCGGCGGACGCCGTGATCGGCTTGAACGTTGAGCCCGGGGGATATGTGTCGTTGATGACCGGGTTTCTCCTATTGGAGGCCGGAAACTTATCAAAGTTATTTGGGTCGTAGTTGGGCCTCGCGGCCAAAGCGAGTATCTCACCTGACACAGGGTCCATCACTGTGACTGTACCGCCCGCCGCCCTCGTGGTGGCGATTGCCTTCTCCAGTTCGCGCTCAGCGATGAACTGAATTACTTCGTCCAGCGTCAGCACCAGGTTATGGCCCTCGACGGGCGGGTCGTACCTGTGGGTCGCCTGGGGGAGTTCCCTGCCGAGGGCATCCATCTCGACGATGATCCTGCCTGGCGTCCCCCTCAGCTCGCTGTCGTACGCGACCTCGATACCTTCCAGCCCCTGGTTGTCTATGCCCGAAATACCAAGAACGTGACTGGCCAGGGTCCCCTTCGGGTAACACCTCTTGCTCTCCTGGGTGAGGCCTATCCCCGAGAGCCGGGCCTCCCGGACCCTCTTCGCCTGTTCGGGCTCGACCTTTCTCATTATCCATTCGAAAGACGAGATCCTGGTGATCTTCTCGTGAACGTTCTCGTACGGGATGAGGAGTATTTCCGACAGGGCCCGCGCGGTTTTCTCGGGGTCTTTGATCTGGGCGGGAAACGCGTAGACGGAATCCACGGATATGCTCACCGCCAGGTCGCGCCCCATGCAATCGTAAATCGCCCCACGCCTGGCCGCGACGGGGATATCCCTCATCCTGACATCGAGGGCCTTCCTCTGGAGTTCCTCGCCCCACACAAACTGGATGTACGCCACGCGACCCAGGAGCCCCCCGAGCGCGATGGATACAACCACGAAAAGAAAAGCCACCCTTTTCCTGAGGCTAATGCCCGGACAAGAGAATGACTCCGAGGTGCCCCTACGGGAGGTGGTTCTGCCGATGAGGCGCTGGTTAAGCATACCCTATGTCATCTCGCCGGCCTGGCCTGAGCCGTCCTCGCTCCCGTCGCCAGGCGAGTGAAGAATGCAAACACGGAGGATCCGCGCGCGTCTTCAAGGGCCGCCTCCGCTTCCTCAGCCTGCATGGCCATGGCGGCGCGCCACTCGCCGTCCACTCGCACCACGCGGATGTCCTCTGGGGGAGTCATGTTCAGCTTGCTCCTGGCCGCCTCCTCGATCCGGGAGAGGGACCGCAGCCTGGCCACCTCTACCTCCAGGGACTCGTTCTCGCTGTTTAAGGCCGCGAGCTGCGCCTTGAGCGCCCCTATCCTGTATCCCGACTGGACAGTGCTGGCGGCGCGGGATGTCACGCCGATCCCGACCGAGGTTATCGCCGCCGCAACCGCGAAGCACATCAAGCCCCGGCCGTAAGCGCCGCGCTTCCGCTCCTTCCCTCGCGATCCCGCCGCAATATCCCCCACCAGTCCGTGCTTGGCTACAAACATCCTATTCTTCCCCCTGAAACCCTAGAACTCGCTCAGGACCTCGACGGCCCTCAGTCTAGCGCTACGCGATCTCGGGTTATGTTCCACCTCGCGTCTCCCCGGAGCAACCGGCTTCTTTGTTAAGAGCCGCGCCTCCGACATAGACAGAAATGTCCTTTTCACGATCCTGTCCTCCAGCGAGTGGAATGAAATCGCGCAAATCCTGCCGCCGGGCCTCGTCATCGTTGCGGCGCTCCTCAGCGCCGGCTCGATTACATCCAGTTCCCCGTTCGTCGCGATCCTCAACGCCTGGAACGTCCGTCTCGCCGGGTGACCGCCGCGGCGTCGCGCCGACGCCGGTATCGCCGCCTTGATTACCTCCACGAGTTCCGCGGTAGTCCCGATCGGCTTCAGTCTTCGCTTCTCCACGATGAATCGCGAAATCCTCGACGCCCAGCGATCCTCTCCGTACTCCCATATGATCCTCGCCAGTTCCCTCTCGCCCATCCCGTTAACCAGGTCATACGCCGTGACGGGCGCATCCGGGTCCATCCTCATGTCCAGGGGCGCGTCCTCGTTGTACGAGAAGCCCCTCCCCGCATCGTCGAACTGCATCGAGGATGCTCCAAGGTCAAACAGCACACCATCAACCATAGCGGCGCTTTCTTTGACTACCTCGGCCAGTCGAACGAAGTTCGCTCTCACCGGCCTGAACCTGGAACCGAAGGCGGCCAGTCGCTCTGTCGCCATCTCTATGGCGCGCGGGTCCCTGTCAATCCCGATTACGACCCCGTCGGGACCGGTCCGGTCTAGAATCTCTTGGGTGTGGCCGCCGGTCCCGACGGTACAGTCTATATATATCCCCCCCGGCTGCGGATTGAGGAAGGCCATCGACTCTTCCAGCAGCACGGGCACATGGCCGCCAGTCATCATATCCCGACCAGGTTCTCCGCAAACTCCTCGTATTTTTCACCGGCGCCCTTCATATACTCGTCCCATCCGGCCTGGCTCCATATCTCGATCCGGCTCGAAACGCCGATGATCACCACATCCTTCTCCAGCCCCGCGTATTCCCTGAGCGGCACGGGAACGACGAAACGACCCTGCTTGTCTATTTCGCATTCGGAGGCACCCGCCAGGAAAAGCCTGGTGAACGCCCTGGTCTCCGCCCTGGTGAAAGGCAGGGTCTTGAGCTTCTCCTCTAAGCTGGCCCATTCGGAGAGAGGGTATACGAAGAGGCAATTGTCCAGGCCGCGGGTGGCAACGAAACGGTCATTCAGCCCGTCGCGGAACTTGGACGGCATGATTAGCCGGCCCTTCTCGTCCACAGTGTGGCGAAACTCGCCTATGAACACGCCCCTTCCCCCTCCTTCCCCCCTGCCGAATCCTAGGTGTCTCCCCTTTACTCCACTTTATACCATTTATCCCCTAGTTAATTCTACCCTTCTCCCCCAATTCCTTCTTTGTCCGCAAAAAAACTTGAACCCGTGCGACTTGCGGGTTTAACCGCGGATCGACGGGTTCTCACCGATTTGAGTAGGGCTTATTGATCTGTCTTACAGGCTGG
>JAHDPS010000244.1 GCA_018434225.1 Bacillota bacterium | reverse complement strand
TGATAGACCGTTTGAAAGATGGAGCGGCCGTCGAGTTGCCGGGTATGGGCATAGTCGTCCATGGCCCGGTGAAAGCCAAAGAGGGTATATCGGTTTTCGCTCCCAACATAGGATGGAAGAATGTGCCCATAAAACACATGGTTGAGGACAGATTCCACATACCCGTGTATGTGGAGAACGACGTCAGGGCCATGGCGTTAGGGGAGTATTATTATGGTACCGCCAGGGACGTGAACAACATGGTCTTTGTGAAGGTGGGCTATGGCGTCGGATCCGGCCTCATCCTGGACGGGAAGTTGTACAGGGGACTAAGCGACAGCGCCGGGGAAATCGGACACAATACCATTGATGTGAGCGGGCCGCAATGCAGCTGCGGGAACTACGGATGCCTCGAGGCCATGGCTTCGGAGAACGCACTGGTCAAGACGATGGTTAAGTCCTTAAAGGAAGGCCGGGATTCTTCCGTTGTGTCCATGGCCGCCGGAAGCCTGGAGGATATCACGCCGGAGATGATATACGCGGCTGCCCACGAGGGCGATGTCCTCGCCGGGAGAATGCTGCGCCAGGCCGCCCGATACCTTGGCATAGGTATCGCCAATGTCGTCAATACGTTCAACCCCGAGATGGTGGTCATAGGTGGAGGCATAGTGAGGGCGGAGTCCCTGATTAAGGATATTGTCCTGGAGACGGTGAAGAGCCGGGCCCTCGAGAGCTGTTACGCGGTGTCCGATATAAGATTCTCAGATATGGGAGATGAAGCTACATTGAAGGGCGCCGCCGACATGGTCCTTGGCGAGGTGCTATAGGTGCTTGCTACAGGTGCTAGGGAGGAGGTGTGCGGCATGTACCTGGTGGGTGTCGACCTTGGGGGCACCAATATCGCCACCGCCCTTATGGATGATAAGGGCAACATAATTGCACGAAGAAAAACGGATACCGAGGCCGGCAAGGGCCCGGAAAAGGTAATGCAAAACATGATAGATTGCATATACGACGTGCTTGGAGATAAGGGGATTGACTCCATACGTGGCATCGGCCTGGGCATACCCGGGCTCGTGAATCCCCCCAAGGGGATCTGTCTATTCGCAGGGAACCTCGGTTGGGGGCGTAATATACCCGTGATCGACAGGTTTGCCGCCGAATTCAAGGTGCCGGTCTTCATGGATAATGACGTGCGCGTGGCTACGCTGGGCGAAAAGCATTTCGGCGCCGGGAGAGGCGTGGACAATCTCATATGCATTACCCTGGGTACGGGCGTAGGCTCCGGCATAATAATCGACGGAAAGCTCTACAGGGGATCTACCTGGAATGCGGGCGAGATAGGTCACACGACCGTTTTCAAGGACGGGCTCCTCTGCAACTGCGGGAACCGCGGTTGCCTGGAATTATACGTCTCCGCTACGGGTATAGCCCGCAGAGCGAGAGAGTATATACAGTCCGGCAATTTTACGCTGATGGCGGAACTGGTTGGTCATGACTTGTCGAAGATAACCTCCAGGACCGTATCCGAGGCTTGCGATCTCGGCGATAGGCTGGCTATTTACATAATGGAGGAAACGGCCGAGATTCTGGGGATAGCCGTGGCGAACTACGTGGACATATTGAACCCGGAGTTAGTGATAATAGGGGGCGGCGTTTCCCTGGTAGGTGATAAGCTCTTGGTTCCGCTGAGACGGTTCGTCGAACAGAGGGCCATGAGGGATCTTGGCAAAATGGTCAGGATAGTCCGCGCGGAACTGGGTGACGAGTCCGGAATGGTGGGGGCCGGCGCCCTGGTCATGGAGAACATGGGGCTCATATAGGCTGGTATACTCGGCGGGAAGTGGGAACGCCTTCGATACTGTGGACAGCCTCCGTCTCCCTCGCTGAGGGTGAAAGCGGAGGGTCAAATGGGAGAGGCGCGAAGGAGAATACTATCGTGATAGATTTGAACAATGCGGACGAGATCAGAAGGGTTGATACCCTGGATTCCATTGCGGCGACGGAAAACTACGACGCGCAGTTTCTCGAGGGTCTGGATCTGGCGAATACTGTGAGACTGGAGAAGGCCCGCGGGGCCTTTGACGAACTCCTGATCATAGCCACGGGAGGGGGTTCTTCCGCATCGGCGGCGCTTCTCCGGTCATACCTGATCGATGAGATGGACATCCCCGTGATAATAAGCCAGGGGTACAATATACCGGCTTTTGTCGACGAAGATACACTGGTATTCGCGATCTCACATTCGGGCAATACGGAAGAGGTGTTATCGGCTTACCGCCAGGCCAGGCAAAAAGGGGTGTCCATGTACGCCATTACGTCAGGGGGCAAGCTTGAGCAGTTGTGCGGGGAGGATGGGGTCCCTTGCCTTATCGTGCCCCAGGATATCGGCCACCCCCGAAGGGATCTGGGCTACATATTCGTCCCCATGCTGGTGTTTCTATCGAAGCTGGGGGTGATACGAGATAAGACCGGAGAGATAAAGGCTCTCATCTCGATGTTCTCCACGCTCAAGGATAGATATGGACCCGAGACCCCCATAAGCGACAATATCGCGAAACAGGCCGCCATAAACCTGTACGGTCACATACCGATCATTTACGGCTCCCTCGACTTCTATGATTCTGTCGCCTGGAGAATAAAGAACCAATTCGGGGAGAACAGCAAACTGATGGCCTTCTATAATATCATCCCCAATCTGCATCACGATGAGGCGGTAGGCTGGGATATGCCCCCGGAACTCATGAACAAGCTCTATCTCTTGATGCTCAGAGACGACCAGTTGGACTCCGATAGGATAAGGAAGAGAAAGGACATAACCCATGAGATACTGAGGGATAGGATGGGCGGCGTGATGGAACTCAACGCGGAGGGTGAGGGCAGGCTCTGCCGCATGTTTTCCCTAGTGTACGTCGGGGATTTCATTACTCTCTATGCACCCATATACAGAGGGGTCGACCCCACGCCCGTGGATGTGATCAACCTGTTCAAAGAAAGAATGATGGAGTG
>JAHDPS010000259.1 GCA_018434225.1 Bacillota bacterium | reverse complement strand
GTTCTGCGAGCACTGTGGGAGTGCCCTGTGGGCACCGGACACCAAGGGGCCGCGGAAAATCGCGGCGGCCGACTACATCAAGAAACGGCTGCCCAAGGGCTACTTCGATCTCTTCATTGGAGACGAGATGCAGGAGTATAAGGGCCGTACGGCCCAAGGCATAGCGTTCAGCACCCTCGTCAGAAAGGCCAAGAAAGCCTTAGCCATGACGGGGACGCTCGCGGGTGGTTATGCTTCAAGCCTACACTACCTTCTCTTTGCCCTTGATCCCCGGTTGATGAAGGACATGGGCTTTGAGTATAGGAGCGTCCGGCAATTCACCAGCACCTACGGAGTCATCAGGCGGACAACTACCGTGACCGGGGGAGATCAATACAATAAGGAATCCAAAGGCGCGAGAGAGAGCGTGCGCATCAAAGAGCTGCCGGGGGTGAGCCTGAAGCTTTTCTCGAGGCACCTCATGGATGGCGCCGCTTTCGTTAACCTCGACGATATCGCCGACGGACTCCCTCCTTACGATGAGTACGTGGAGACCGTCGAGATGACTCCCGAACAAAAAGCGGCCTACCAGGCTCTTGAGGGCTCCTTGAAGTCGGCGATAGCGGGTTCAAGGTCCTCGCGGAAGGCGCGGGTGTCAGCGCAGTACCTCCAGACCCTTCTTGCGTATCCGGACAGGCCGTTTGGTAATCCGGAGATTGCGGACAGGGAGACTGGCAAGCTGATCGCGCGGCCAAAAGAGCTTCCGCAAGGTCAAACGTATCCGAAGGAAAACGCGCTGCTCAATATCATACGCGATGAAATCTCCCAGGGACGCCGCGTATACGTCTATGTCAAGTTCACTGACAAGAAGGACGTTGCGGCCAGGCTGGAAGAGATCATCCGCTCTGCCGGGCACAGAGTCAAGGTCCTCCGCGCCTCCGTCCCTCCAGAGAAGAGGGAAGCATGGCTCTCTCAGGCTGTCTCAAGTGGCTGCGAGGTCATCGTTGGAAACGCCGACCTCGTTAAAACCGGCCTTGACCTCTACGACTTCCCAACCCTGGTCTTCTATCAGACGGGGTACAATCTGTTTACCTTGAGGCAAGCGTCAAGACGTTCCTGGAGGATAGGCCAGAAGAACCCCGTCAAGGTGGTGTTCATGGCCTACAAGGAGACCCTCCAGGACGCGGCGTTGCGCCTTATGGGAGGAAAGCTCAGGGCGGCCCTAGCGATAGAGGGGAAGTTCAGCGCCGATGGCCTAAGGGCCCTGGCCCAGGGAGACGACATGGGTGCAGCATTGGCGAAGGCGCTCATGGAGGGCTTCGACCGTCTGGAGTCGGCGGAGACATATTGGGGCAAGGCAAGGGCTGCTGCCAGGAAGAACATCCTCGCCGGCTACAACGTGGTGGAAATCGCCCCGAGGATGAAGCGCCGGAAAGCGACGGCGCCCGGCGTATTCCAGCTGGCCTGGGAATTCACCGGAACGGAACAGCGGTCTCCCCATTCACCAATCTCACCGAGGCCCAGGAGAGTGCGGTCCTCGGTTCAGGAGGGCTTACTATGAAGTGTCGGGTGTGTGGGAAAGAGGGGTCGCGAGACACGGCCGTCTCTCCGACCCTGTGCAGCGAGGAGTGTTTCCAGATTAGCTTCTGGACAGAAAAGCTTGTCTGGAAGCTCAATGGCGACCGGACCCCCGACGGAGCGATGGTGGCGAGGATTCACGGTCAGCACTTCGTTGTCAGAACCGGCAACACCGGCGCATTCCTGGGGCTTGGGGGGCGCGAGTTCGTTATCGCGTACACCGACGGGCCGCACAAGGGCGTAGTCGTTGTAACGCGCAACCTCTGGCACCAGGGAGACATCCCCCTGGAGTTTCGGGCTCAGCTCCCCGACAACGCTGTCTTCCTGGACGGGCCATCGCGGTTGGCGATACCGACGGAGGCCGCCACGTCGTCGGATGAAGAGACGGTCACTCTATGTGTATCTGGAGGCGCCCCTTCGGGGGCGGCTCCCGGAGTCATTTAGATAATCATCCAGCGTTTCTTCGCTGGTTTTGGTTGCGCCTCCGGCGCTTATGGTCTTGCGAACATGATTCGCGGGATCCCATAGATAGATAGATGCTTTTCAATCGAGCCGCCCACGGAGATGGGAGGCCCTTTTCACATTACATTGGCAAAGGGGTGGTATTGGTGCAGTTACCCTTCGCGACGGACGATGCGGGCACAATCCGAACGGCGATAAGCCCGTCGTACGTTCCGAGATGGGGAATCGTCGAGTGCCTGAGGGAGGTATTGCAGGAAGCCCTCGACCTAATGGCTCAAGGCTATAAAGTCACAGTTGGGTCTCGAAGTGGATCCGCCATAGTCGCGGATCTTGGGCCCGGGCTGAAGAGAGAGCATCTGGCCCTGGGCCGGTCTAGCAAGAAAGATCAGCCCGATCTGATCGGCAACTTCGGGGAAGGCATCAAGCTAGCGGCCCTGGTCGCCGCACGGCTCGGTCGCTGGATGAGGATCGAGAGCGTAGAGTTCTCCGCCGAACCGTTCATCTGCCTGGACCCAGCCCTTCAATGTGAAGTGCTCGCCTTTCGCGTGGGACCTTCAGAAAGGAGGCAAGGAACGAAAATCGCGGTTCAAGCGAGTAAGGATGAACTTGATAGGGCCAAGTCGTTGTTTCTCCACTTCAGAGAAGGACGGCGAGTTGGCGACGAGAGGGTGTTCCTTCCGGGCGGCAGATTCTACGTGAACGGAGCCCTGGCGGGGGAGAGCGACCGGTGGCTGTTCAGCTACAATGTCACGGGCGAACAGACTGCGAAGCAGGCACAGAACCGAGATCGGACAGTTGTTGACGAGGACTTCGTGCAGCGGCACGCCGCAAAGGCGATCCAGCAGACGAGATCCCGGGGGATCATCGAGACCCTGATTCAGGCCCACATTCGGAATGAATCCTACCTCGAGACCGATCTTTACCTGAGTACAAGCGGCAAGGCATGGTCTCGCGCTGCAGCCGGTATCGTAGGCTCCAAAGCGAAAACAGTCCTGTCGTATAACCCGAGAGCCGACCTTGAAGCTCAGAATCACGGCTTCAAGGTCGTGACTCGATGGGGAGCTTGGCGCTATCTGCTCAGGGATCTAGGGTATCGGCAGAGTATTGACGTGGCTAGCGGGCTGCGTGCAAAGAAGATGGTGCCCGCCAGGTTGTCCCCGAAAGAAACCGCCTTGCTGAAGGCGGCAATCGCCGCCATCAAGCAGGCGTATGGGGACCCTGGGAAAGTGCGAGTGACCGATCTTGAGGATTTGATGCTGGACGGCAGCTCTGTACGGCCAGCCCTGTATAATCCTAAAATGGACACCATCTGGCTCTCGAAAAGGCTTTTCGGCGACCCATACAATCTCTTTGAGACGCTACTTCACGAAACGGTACACCGCCAGTCGGGGGCGCCAGACGCCTCGCGCGAGTTTGAAACCGCCCTGTGCCATCTTGCGGCCCAGGTTATTGCCGACTCCTACCTCCACCACAAGAACGGGTTCTGGGAGGCGGCCCACGCCCTCGTATCAAGAGACGATACAGACAAAGAACCAGGGCCGCGGTCATGTGCGCTGCGGCCTGACGATTCTGTTCCACCAATCTGACCGGCCTAAAAGCCAGCGGAGAGTATCTATCACAAACGGAGGTGTATTGATTGATGGAGAACACCGAATTGGTATTGGCGCCGACCCCGGGCTCGATCCAGAGGGGTACAGTAACCGACATGGCCACGCGTCTAATCAACATGCGTCAGAAGATCGAGCTGGTACAGAGCTTCTTCAAAGAAATCATGGTTCCAGAACAGGACTACGGGATCATCGAGGGGACGCAGCGGCCAACCCTGAAAAAATCAGGGGCGGAGAAACTGTGTGAATTCTATGGCTTCTGTCCTCAAGTCGAGGTCAACACAGAGGCGGACCGCGACACCGGATTTTGCCGCGCGCAGGTGAAGGTGACCCTCCGGGATCGGGTTAGCGGGATCTTAATAGCTGAGGGTGTAGGCGAAGCCAACACCCTGGAGGGTCGATACCGGTGGCGCTGGGTTAACAAACAGAACTTGCCCTCCGGTATAGACCCGACACACCTCAGGTCTCAAACCAAGACACGTCGCGATGGCACAACATATCAGATGTTCCGCGTCGAGAACGAGGATCCGTGGACGCTGTGGAACACGGTAGTGAAGATGGCAAAAAAGAGGGCCTTTGTGGACGCAACTCTCTCCGCGACTCGGTCGTCCGGGATCTTTACGCAGGACATCGAAGACTTGGAAAAATGGGCGGAGTCCGGGACGCTGATAGAAGACGAACCGATGGATAGCCATGACAACAACGGCAACGCCTCCTCGAGTGCCCCTAGCCGCACGACAGAGCGTCCATCCGCCGGAACCAGCCCTAGCGCTACTAGAACTGGAACGGGCAGACAGACTAAAGACCCTGAGAAAGCCGAGAGCCAGGCCACGCCGAAGAGAGAGCCTCCCAAGGGCGAAAGCCAGCCCGCAAAAAAAGAAGCGGCGGCAACCTCGAAGCCGCAGGAATCCAAACCGCGAGAAAAGGCCCCCGAACACGAAACGGCGTCGGAATCGAAGCCGTCTGAGACCCAGCAAGGGGGCGCTCCGGGGCAACCGACCGAGTTCACGGAGCCAGCGGACGAGGATCCATTCGCGGATCTTGGGGCGGAGGTTGAGCCACACGCTGTCCTCAGGTTGCTCGGCAAGCCCGTGCGCAAACCATCCGCGAAGACGAAGGAGGTTAACACGGCGTTCTTCTCCGCGGCGTGCATTGAGAGCGTGGGTGTGTCCCGGGCCGTCGTGGGAAACCAGTACAAGTGTTTCACCACGCCCAAGAACCTGTCACTAATGAGCATCGACACCGAATGCTCTGTCGGAGATGTCATCGAGGTGACTCTGGACGAGTCCTTCACCGCTGCTCCGGAGCTGTTGATCCTAAAGACATACAAGAAGCGTGAAGGAGCGGCGGGGAAGGCCGCCTGAGTCCCGAGGTCCTGACGGGGAGGGATAGGCATGGCGCTGGACATCGCGGCGCTCCAGCTCAGGCCCGTGGCGAACGGGGAACTGAACGGGTCTTGTCCCTTCTGCGGCGACAGGAAGAAGCACTTCTACCTGAACCCCCACAAGGGGGTCTATCGGTGCTTCAAGTGTGGCGCGTCCGGCCGCGTGGACGGTGCGGCGCACTACGTTCCTTTAGCACCCCTGCGGCAGGAAGAGCCTCTGGCGGATGCCACTACCCTCGATAGAGTGTACAGCATCCTCTTCAGAACGCTCAGCCTGTCGGCAGAGCACCGGGAACACCTCTTGTCGCCGAAGCGGGGACTATCAGAGCAAGTCATTCAGGAAAGACAGTACCGGACGCTTCCTCCAAAGGACCGAATCAGGATTGGGCGGGAAGTAGCCGAATGGGTAGAACCCAGGGGAGTCCCTGGGTTCTACCTATACAACGGCAAGAACGACAGGCAACTGTGGTGTCTTGCTGGTCTACCAGGGCTGCTCATCCCGATGAGGGATTTCGAGGGGCGAATCCGCGGTTGCCAGATCCGGCCCGATAAGCGGGTAGGCGCCAGGTACGTCTGGCTGTCTTCCGCAAACCCAAGGAGAGGTTCAAACGGGACCGGAGCGAGAGCTGTCTACCATGTGGCAAGGGGCGAAGACCCGAAGACGGTCTGGATAACAGAAGGTCCTCTCAAGGCGGACATAGCGGCATCACGCATGGGGAAGACCTTCGTGGCAGTTCCAGGGGTGAACTGCTGGAAGGGATCCGGCCTCATCGAGGACCTGCTTGCCAACGGGATTCGCGCCGTCGTCATCGCCTACGATTCGGATAGCGTCTCAAATCAACACGTTGCCCGGGCGGTAACTGAACTGGGGTGGGCTCTCCGGAAGAGCGGGCTCAGGGTGTCGTACGCCTGGTGGCCTCCCGAAAGGGCCAAGGGCATTGACGACCTGCTCCTTATGAACGGAGGGCTCCGTGTTGTGAACGAACAAGCATGGCTCGGCCTGGTGAGATTGAGAGGAGGCCGCGCCGCCGGATGAACACGGTCCATCTATTCGGAGAAGTCTGCACGCCGGTGAAGATGGAGACGGTCAAAACGAGGAACGGCCCGCTGAAAAGAGCCAAGGTGACTCTCAAAGTCATCTGTCCCAACGGGAAACCGGAAGCCATTCCGGTCACCGCATGGGACAAGGCGGCTCAGCGGCTGGCCGAAGCCAGCCTGAAACCGGGCCAGTTCATTCTCGTTGAGGGCCGCCTCCACGCTATGCAGGGCAGCGACGACAACGCGGCTCAGCTATGCGTTCTGCAAGTGTTTTTGACGAACTTCACCAGCGTGACAGCGAAAGCATCATAAGAAACGAGGTGAAGCAACATGACAGGGAAAACACACTTTGCCATAGGTATTGCCGCGTGTGCGGCAGCACATTGGGCGTTGAGTGGAACCGGGCAGATTCCTGTGTTGCCCGTAGCTCTCGGCTCGCTGTTGCCAGACATAGATTGTCCGGACAGCGCGATGGGCAAGACGGTCCCCGGTTCGAGATTCGGTAGAACCGGGAGAATCGTAGTCGGGGTCCTGTTGATTGGACTGGGGCTTTGGCTCCAGGGCGATCAGAGGACTAGAGCCCTGGCCTATCTAACGTGCGTTGCCGGGGCACTAACGGTCGCGGCTGGATTCCTTGACCACAGGGGGTTCACGCATTCCCTCTTGGGAATGGCGCTGGCCGTTGCTGTCGCAAGGTGCTTATCGCCCGCTTATTGGGGGTGCATAGCGCTCTGTTACGCGATGCACCTCTTCGCGGACGCCTGCACACCTGCGGGCATCCCGTTGTTATGGCCACTGGGAAAGCGCTACACACTGGGGCTCATAGGAAATCGTGCGGCATATAGCGTGGTGGAATTGGTGGCATGTGCGGTCGCTGGAATTAGCCTCTTTGTGAAGGGGGCTACGTTTATATGAAGCAAAAGCCGATGCTTGGTGTTGACATTTGCAACACCATAGCTGAGGTCAACAGGGAAATCGGGAAGGTCTTTGGCCTTCCCGATTGGCGCTCCTGCCACTACTCGATGGAGCAGTTCGGGCTGATGGGTTCCGAGATCGACGAGCTCTTCCTGCGACACCTCGACATATTCGAGAAGGCGCGGCCCGTGGAGAGCGCCGCCGAATCGCTCGGGGGACTCTCTCGGATCTACCGGGTGGCCTACATTACGGCTAGGCCGCCTCAGTCCCGCGAGATCACGGAACGGTGGCTCAAAGGGCACGGGTTTCCTCCGGGCCTACTGATAATGGGGGAGGACAAAGCCGAGGCGGCACGGGTTCTCCGAGTGGCTGCCTTTGTGGAAGACTCTCCGGCAGACATAGCGCGGCTGTCTAGGGTCTGCCGTGTGCTCCCGGTTGGATGGGAGTACAACGGAAGCCAGGCCCAATGGATAGACATCCGGGAAACCCTGGAGGCCGTATAGAGAAGGGGGTCCCGCCAATGGGCTGGACATATTCCTTTAGTCAGTTTGATAAATTCGAGTCCTGCCCGCGGGCGTATTACGAAGCGTACGTCGTTGGAGCGCCCGACATACCGACACAGGACCTCGAATTGGGCAGGCTTTCACACGAGGCTGTCCAGAAGGTAATCTTAGGCCTACTCAAGGTCAATGAAGTCAAGGATTGGGTCATGTCTCGTCTTCCGAAGACTCTCTGGTTGAAGGAGGAAGACGCCGACTCAATCGCGGAGTGGGCCAAGAAATTCCGCGAGTGCTTTAGGGCGGATGGGACGGTAGAATGTGAAAAAAGCATCAAGGTTGAAACCAACGGCATTGCCGTCAAAGTGAAAATAGACATTCTACAACGAGCGGGGAATCGGATCACGATTTATGATCTCAAATCCAATAAAGATGCGTACGAACCATCTGATACATGGCAGATGCCCTTGTACGCCTGGGCGGCGGGGGAGCAGTACGGTGTGGGAGAAGTTGATTCTCGCCTCTGGTTTATGCGCTATCGCACGAAACCCCTTAGGGCGGCCTCCTTTGGGCGGCAACAAATGGAAGAGGCGAGAGACTGGGCAATCAACACGGCACGGGCCATAGAGACTGCAAAGGAGCTTCCTGGGAACGCGGGTTTTCCCGAAAAACCAGGAGCCGCCTGCAAGTTATGTGGGGTATCGCTGGGCTGTATCGAGGTGTTTCCGTCCCTCGGAAAAGGACACCAACTCAACGACATTGGCGCAAAGTTAATGGCGGGCTACGCCTTCCGGCTTGAATCTGCCTTAGCCTTCACGAAGAAGTATCTGCAGCT
>JAHDPS010000075.1 GCA_018434225.1 Bacillota bacterium | reverse complement strand
GCTGCAACGACAATTCAATCTGTCCTACTTGTTCATCACTCACGACCTGAGCCTCATGCGCAACATGGCCACGAGGGTGGCCATCATGTATCTCGGGAAGATATCGGAAATGGCCCCGACGGCCGAGTTCTTCAGTTCACCCAGGCACCCCTACACTCAGATGCTATTGTCCTCGATACCGGTGGTCTCAAGGGAGGAAGAAGGGTTGAAGCCGACGAAAGTGCGATCCCACGGGGAAATCCCGAGCCCGGTGAATATCCCGCCGGGGTGCGGCTTCCATCCCCGGTGCCCCATGGCGTCGAAACACTGCGCCGAGGTTGACCCGGTCATGGTGGACCTTATGGGTGACCATTTCGTGCGTTGTCACCTGTATTCATAGGGGTGGAGCCCAGGTACTGGAAGGGGAGGATGAACTATGGGGACTCTGGCTGATGCCGCGAGAACGGTCATTTCGACCTGCATGAAGGCGGGAAAGGGTGAGGAGGTGCTCATCGTCACCGACGAGCCCTGCCGCGCTATAGGCCTGGCCATCTGGCAGCAGGCGCGCGATCTGGGTTGCGAGGCGATATTGACCGAGATAGGACCCCGCCAGACGCATGGGCAAGAGCCGCCCCGCGCAGTGGCGGAGGCGATGAGGTCCACACCCGTTTGCCTTCTGGTCACGAGCAAATCCCTGTCGCACACGAAGGCGAGGAAGGCCGCGTGCGCGGCCGGGAGCAGGATAGCGAGCCTGCCCGGCATCACCGCAGACATAGCGGAGCGAACGCTCATTGCCGATTACGATGAGATTAGCCGGTTGACAATCAAGACGACCCTCAAGGTCAAGGGCGCTTCCGTGGTCACCTTGACTAGCCCGGCCGGTACCAGGCTCACATTCAGCGTGAAGGGTCGGGAGTTCATGCCCGATACCGGGATATACGATACCCCCGGCGCGTTCGGGAACCTCCCCGCTGGTGAGGTCTACATCGCCCCCGTCGAGGGAACGGCCGGCGGAGTGCTGGTCATCGACGGTAGCATCGCAGGTATTGGACTTGTCGACGCCCCCGTCCGCGTGGAGATCGAGGACGGCATGGCTAAGTCCATCACCGGCGGCCGGGCGGCGGCGAGGCTGGATTCGATGATATCGGCCGTCGGACCCGATGCCAGGAATGTGGCCGAATTGGGAATCGGCACGAACGGGAAGGCGAGGCTCACCGGGAATATTCTGGAGGATGAGAAAGTGCTCGGCACAGTCCATGTCGCCCTGGGCGCCAACGCTACTTTCGGGGGGAAGGTCCAGGTGGCGAGCCATCTTGATGGGGTCATACTTGACCCGACGCTGGTCGTCGACGACAACGAGATCGTCCGGGGGGGTTCTCTCCTGGTTTGAATCCTGGTTTGAATCCGCGGGCTGCTCGATTCCAGGAGGGCTGATAGATGGAAGTATCCGAGGCCATCAGGAACCGGCGAAGCGTTCGCAGGTTCTCTCGACAACCGGTCACTTTCAAGGAAATCGGGGCGCTGTTGGAGAGCGCTAGATGGGCTCCCACCGCCTCCAACACTCAGGCCTGGCAATTCATCGTTACGATGGATCCTGGAGAGAAAGAGGCGCTGATAAGCATCTCGCCGGGGATATTTTCGGTGCCCGCGGCCATTATCGCGATATGCGTCGACCAGCGAAGGGTGAGATCCGCGACCGAGCGCGGAGGGGAGGGCGAGTTGTGCGGCCTGATGGATGCATGTTTCGCCGCCCAGAACATCCTCCTTGCGGCCCACGATGTCGGCCTGGGTACATGCGTCGTGCGCTCGTTCCACAGGGAACCGGCGCGCCGGCTGCTCGGGTGTCCGGAGCACGTCAAGCCCGAACTGCTGATTACGGTGGGCCACGTTGAGGGGGACCCACCAAAAGGGCCGAAGAGGAGAGACCTGAGCGAAATAGCCCATCTGGGATCGTGGGGCGCTCCGTTTACCATCGAAGTGCGCGAAGGCGCCGGCCCGACCGGGGTGGATGAGACGGAGCGGGTGACGGGGGGCGAAGCGGGGCCCAGTCAGACGGGGCCCATTGAGGCGGCGCTGGAGGAGTCGGTGACGGAGGAGGCGAAGCCGGATGGTGTTGTGTCGCGCTCCGATTCCCTCCGGAGATCGCTTGTCTTTTACCTCTGTTTTCTAGCTTCCAGCGCGCGGGGCCTTTTCACCGAGCCGTCCTCCTACGGGCCGCTTCGCCTGGTTGACGCCTGTAGCAGGCTAATCGACATCATGGAACGGGAGGGCCTGAGCTCGCCCGCGCTTGACCGGGTGAAAACCATCATTGAGTCGGGCAAGCTCTCAGTGACGGAGGATCGGCAGAGGTTCGCGGAACTGATAGATGAAATCGCGTGCATAATGTTGAATGACGCCCGAGAATGACCGGCCGCGAGGCCCCCGTCCTGTCGTACGCGCGGACGCGCCTTATGCGCGGTTGGCCTTGAGCCGCTGTACCCTGGCCTTGATGCCCCCTGCGTGCTCCTCATCGCTCAGTTTGGGGTCCTTCAACCGTACGAAAGCCTCGCAGGGCAAGCTGGGGCACTCACCGCAGTCCTGGTATTTCCGACCATTGCAGCACTTGTACAATTCGCAGGCGTCCGCCCCGTACTCCGCAACCCAAAAGGGCTTGCCCTCGACCCTCTGGCACCCCGGGCAGGTGTCGCCGAACGCATAGCACTCATTGCAGGCGAGGCCGCATACGCTCAACATGATTATCCTCCTTCCGGCCACGGGGCCTTTCCATCCGGTCCCGGTGGTCACTTTCTGTATCTGTGACACGATAACGCGATTGTGTACAGCAGCGAAACTGCGCCATAAAGTGGAATGGCGATGACTGCGAGGATAAAGAAGATCGGTTCTTCTACACCGGTGAAATGATCGATGGCGTTGTGCAGGACGACTGACAGGATCCAGATGCCTGCAAGCAGAGCGAGCCTTTTCATGTCGAGGCGCAATAGTCTTGCGGCCATCGGACTGACCTCCCGACTCCCTAATCCGATTATATTCTGCGATCCAAGTGCCGGCAAGATGGCGGAAATCGCATCACGGGATCGCGCCGTCGCAATCTGCGAAGGAGGTCCAAGCAAGCCCGCCGGTGAAACCAGTCTTATGTTGGGGTTACGCTTCGGGGGTGTTAGTCGTGATGCGGGTCGTCTCGGCCAGGGTACTGCCCATCGGTCTCGCGGTTGCTCTGATACTGGTGGGCGCGATGCAGGGTTGCGCGTTCGGGAGGGCGGCACGACCCGCGCCGCCGCCTGCGCCGCCGCAGGCGGCGTCCGAGAACCCCGCCGGCGGGGCGGCTCCCGATGAGTCCAGGGGGCCGACGTCTTCGTCAAGCAACGGGCTTCCGTTCAGGAGGGATGGCGACGCGATCGTCTTCGGACCGTTCTCGAGCTGGGCCCGCGGGATCGACTGGTTCTGGTGCGGGGACGGCGTTCGGCTCATCATGACGGTCGAGAGCGAGGGAACTAATAGCCTATGGCTGATAGACGCCGGCACGGGGAGGTCGAACCTGCTCCGGAAGGTTACGGGGATCGACGCGATATTCCCCGTCTCCTGGGCCGGCGATGAGTCGGTAGTCTGCATCGACCTGGCCCGCGAGTTCGACCAATCTTCTGTCGTGTCGGTGACCGCGTTTTCCGATGGTAAAGGCGCGACTAGAAGTATCGGCGAGTTCACCGGCTGGCTAAAGCGGTACGCCGCAACGCCCGACGGCGGGTGTATCACCATCCACTTCCATGGAGCGGATGGTGGCTGCATCCGTCGCATATCGACTTTGGACGGGTCTTTTTGCGACCTGTTGAGCGGCCTCCCGACGTGGGACGGTCTGTTTCCGGTGTGGTTCTCGCCCGATGGTCGGACCGCGGTCATACCCGAACCTGGAGAGGACTCCAGCATGCGACGCCTTCAGATTCTCGATATTGAAGACGGCGGATTGACGAGCATTGATCCGTACATGGAGATCATTGACAGCATCGCATGGAATCCCGGGGGCAGCCGATTCGCGCACAAGATGGCATCCGGGGATTACAGGATGGTGGAAACCGGGGACAGCTACATGATCCTGAGCGGCAACGTCAGAATAGTCACCTCCGAAGGCCGAGTTCTGCGCGAGATTCATCTTCCCCGGGGGCACGCCGTGGGGGAAATGGCGTGGCTTGATGACGAGAGCCTGGTCCTCAGAGAAATGAAGGACGGGCAGGACATGAGCGGCCCCGTCTGGTTTGCTCGTATGGACGGTGAGGTGAGGCCGGCGGAGACTGACGAGGCGCGGGCGTTCGAAATAGACCCATGGCAATACCCGATGCCCAAAGGGCGCAGTGGGCGATTCACGGTCGGCGTCCGAAGTTGGCAGGACCCGGACAAACCGCCAAGCCAGGAACTAGCCATTACTCCGCGGAGTGATGGCCGATGAACCGCGCGCGTCGACTCTACGGACGCCTCACCAGCACGAAGTCGTAGATCTCGCTCGCGAAGTAAGCGGACTCAACGTACAACACCCTGTCGGACTCATCGTGGGCGACTCCGTCCATCACCAGTAGAGGCGTTCCCGCTGGAACGGACAGCAAGTGGGTCATGGGCGACGCAGCCAGCAATATGCGCACCTTCTCCACGCAATAGCTCACCTGAACGCCCGCTACCTCCCAGAGAAAATCCAGTAGGGATTCAAAATCCTTGCGCCTATTCAATACCTCGATGTTTGTGAGAAGGGAAGCCGGCAGGATGTCGCACGAGTAGATGACCGGTCTATCATCGGCGAGCCTCAGGGTCTCGATCATGTATCCTATAGACCCCGTCTCCACCTGAAGGGATTGAGCGGTGCTTTCGCCCAGGGTAATGGGCCTTGCGGAGAGCATCCTGTCTTCGGCGCGGGAGCCGTCCCTCCTTATCGACTTCGTCATGCTTCCCAACTTCTCCAGACCCTCGACGATCCTCTTCGATTCCGGCCTTACGAAGGATCCCGCGCCCCTTCGGCTCATTATGAGGCCTTCGTCCTCAAGGAGGCGGAAGGCCTCGCGCAGCGTGGATCTACTCACTGAAAGTTCTTCCGCCAACTCCGTCTCGCTGGGCAGACGCTCACCCCGCTTGAAAATACCTCCTGCGATGCTGGCGCGCAGGTGTTCGGCCGCCTTCAAGTACAGCCTCCGGGGCTTCGTGGGCTTCATACCGTTCCCGTCCAAGAACAAAACTCTCCCTCCCATAACACTTTCCGACACTGCAATTATAAGTGAAGTAGGAAAAGGCGATCAATTACGGTTTGACTATCTGGCACCCGACTGGGAGGAACAAGCGCTCCCACGTAGAACTAAACTAGTCGGACAACTAATCGATCACCTTCCTTGATTAGAAAGATAATGTAGTTTAGCAGGTACGTCAATATAGCAGGTATTCGGACAAGTATTGTAGAATGGCTTTAGGGTGTGCGCGAAGATAGATAGAGAGATTCTTGGGAGGGTCCACGTTGCCTGAGGTTACTGGTCTGAAATGTGTATGGTGCGGGGCCGAGTACCCGGTATCAGGGATGTTTCAGGGTTGCCCTCGCTGCAAGGATGGCGAGTTCGCCGCGAACCTCATCGTTCAGTACGACTACTCGGATTTGAAGGGGTTGACGCGCGAGGAATTCGCTTCTTGGAAAGGTGAGGGGTTATGGCGTTTTGCTCCGCTCCTGCCAGTCAAGTCCCCCGAATGCATGGTTACTATTTCGGAGGGGAACACGCCGCTGGTGCGGTGCCCGGGGAT
>JAHDPS010000105.1 GCA_018434225.1 Bacillota bacterium | reverse complement strand
GTTCCTTCGCCTTCTCGATATTCTGAGCCTTTTTAGGATCCCTGGGGGGCAGTGTCCCAAGGAATCCGACCTGGAAAGGCGCGACCGGCGTGATCGACCCCTCACCCGCAATCGCCTGGATACCCTGATAATCCAGGGCCAGCTGAATTGCCTTTTGCACGTCCGGATTCGCAATGGGGCCGCCGACCCCGGGATTACGGTTCATGATCAAGAAGGTGATCGTCATCGACTGAGCCTTCTGGATCTGGGTGCCCGGCTTTCCCTCGATCTGCTTGATGTGTTCCGGGCCCAGGTTGAACGCGATGTCGATATCGCCCTTTTGCAGCATCATCAGTTGTGCTCCTGGATCGTGTATGCTCTTCAAGACTATCTTGTCATAGTATGGCGCCTTGCCCCAGTAGTTCTTGTTACGGGCCAGGACGACCTCCACCTTTGGCGTGTATGACTCGATAACGTATGGACCGGAACCCGCCGAATGGTTATCGAACCACAATTTCGCCTTGTCGGCGGTGTTGGCGTCGGGCGCATTAGTGGCGCCGTTCTTCATGGCCAACGCGCTGTCAACGGGAGAAAAAGCGTTGAAGGCCACTTTCGTCAGGAAGGACGCGTCCGCCGCCTTGAGTTTAAAAACTACGGTATAGTCGTCCGGGGTCTCAATGGACGCGATTCCCTCGGTTAGGAAAGCGCAATTCCCCTTAAGATTGATACTTCGTTCGACACTCCATTTGACATCCTTCGAAGTAAGCGGATTGCCGCTGGCAAATTTGACATTCTTCCGAAGTTTGAATGTATATACTAGTCCATCCTTGCTGACTTCATGGCTTTCGGCTACCCCATACTTGGGCTTATCCATAGTATCCTTAAATTCCATTAACGTATCGTATACCGGATGCAGGACGATCTGGGCGTACAGTTCATAGGCGAGACCGGGATCGAATGTCTCATAATCCGGATCTAGAGCGACGATGAGCCTCTTGGGGGTTTCCTCGGCCACAGGCGTCTTTTCCTTCCCTTCGGACGCCTTTTCCTTGGCCGTTCCCGCAGAACCTCCGCAACCTGAGGCACTGGCAACCAGCATAATTACGCAAAACAACACCAGAAAACGCCTCAACATGGTTCCCCCTCCTTAAGTTACCGTGCTACCCAACACCATCTATCACAGAGCTATCCATCACCCCCTATGAATAACCATTGCAGCAATGACCCAAGGGGACAACGTCTTCCATTCTACCGGCGTACCCGTAATCCTTTCGGGATCGCGGCGGTTATCTGAATATATGCACAACAATGATCCCGATGAGCCCAGGTCCTGCTAATCTAAAGATTGAGGGCGAGGCAAGCGCGCAGGGCGCCTGCCTCGCTGTTGTTTTTACTTACCCGATACGTTCAGCAGATCGATCTTGTAGGAATCGATGTACTCAGCGCCCTTAACGGTATCCCGGACAGCGTAGAAGCGCGCGTGCTGCAGCAGCACGGCAAAAGCGCTGTCCTCATCCATCTTCCGTTGAATCTCCTCGAGGTACTTGGCGCGAGTAGCGTTGTTAACTTCCACGGAAGCCTTCTTGCCCAACTCGGCCAGTTCCGGGTTCATGGCCGCGGTCCAATTCGCGCGAAGTCCGACGCTGTTGCCGGCGAGGAACGCCAACTGGTTGTTCGGATCCGGATAGTCGGGGCCCCAGTACCAGATGGAAAGAGCCTGCTTGCCCTTTCGGTAAGGATCGAGGGCGACCATTATGTCGGAGGTCTTGATCTCCGTCTGGATCCCTATCTTGAGAAGATCGCCCTGGATCTTCTGGGCCAGAGTGGGCAGGTCCATGCCTTCCACAGTCGTGGTGCTCACTTCGAGAGTGGTCTTGAACCCCTTCTCGTAGCCCGCCTTCTTGAGCAGCTCCTTTGCCTTGTCTATGTTCTGAGCCGTCTTGGGATCCCTTGGAGGCAGAGTGCCGAGGAATCCGACCTGGAAGGGCGCGACGGGCGTGACCGATCCCTCACCCGCGATCGCCTGGATACCCTGATAGTCCAGAGCCAAGCGAATGGCCTTTTGTACGTCCGGATTCGCTATCGGGCCGCCTACCTTGGGATCGCGGTTCATCAGCATGAAAGTGATCGTCATGGCCTGGGCCTTTTTGATCGTGATACCGGCCTTGCCCTGAAGATGTTTGATGTGCTCGGGGCCTAGATTGAAAGCGATGTCGATGTCGCCCTTCTGTAACATCATGAGCTGTGTTCCTGGATCGGGGATGCTCTTCAGAATGACCTTGTCGTAGTACGGCGCCTTGCCCCAGTAGTTCTTGTTTCGGGTCAAGACGACTTCGACTTTGGGCGTGTAGGACTCGATGACGTAAGGGCCTGAACCCGCTGAATGCGAGTCAAGCCACAGTTTCGCCTTATCGGCGGTGTTGGCATCGGGCGCATTGGTCGCGCCGTTCTTAATCGCCAGCGCACTGTCAATAACAGCGAATCCATTATAGGTCAGCTTGGTCAAGAAGGACGCGTCCGGCGCCTTCAGCTTGAAGACCGCGGTCTGATCGTCCGGCGCCTCAACGGATGCGATGCCATCGGTCAGGAACGCGCCGTTGCCCTTCAGGTGCATGGTCCGCTCGGCACTCCACTTGACGTCCTTGGAAGTAAGGGGGTTGCCGCTCGCGAACTTGACGTTCTTGCGAAGCTTGAAGGTGTATACGAGCCCGTCCTTGCTCACTTCGTGGCTCTCCGCCACTCCATACTTTGGCGCTTCAATGGTATCCTTGAAGTCCATAAGCGTGTCGTAGACTGGATGCAAGACAAGCTGGACGTAAACTTCATATCCCAGTCCGGGATCAAACGTCTCGTAATCCGGGTCTAAAGCCATGATGAGTGTCTTCTCGCTCTTCGCGGGCGCAGCGGGCTCAGCCGGTTTCTCCTGCGCCGGCGGCGTCTTAGTGCCGCCGCAACCCGCGGCGCTGGCAAGCAGCATTACAATACAGAGCCAAACCAGAAAACGCTTCAATATGCTTCCCCCTCCTTAGGTTCTCCTGTACAGCCCGACTCTGTCCTGTCGAAAGGCATGACCCATTTCCCGACTCCGCTCCATCACCTCCATTCAATCGATTGCCGCAACAACAAGATTCGACACTAGCCCGTCGGCCGCCACGACGATTCTATTCTTCCGAGACGGTGGCGCACGCGCGTTGCCCTAGGAACCTTGGAGTATTGACGGTCAAAAGCCTCACCACGTGGGTCCCGAAGTTACCGCAGTTATGCGGAATGGTTGACGAGATGTGCAGACTATCCCCTGGATACGCGGTGTATTCCTTGTCACCGATGAAGACGGTGAGCACGCCCTCGAGGACGTACACGAATTCCTCTCCAGCGTGAGGATACGGCACTACCTCCTCACGCATCTGTCCAGGGAGGATCTCCACGAGCATGGGATCGAGTTGCCGATCCTCGACACTGTTCGCAAGGCTGAAGTAGATGTAATTTGTACGATCGATGCGGAACAATTCCCTTTCGTAGCTGCGTAGAATCCCCGAGACGTGGGTCTTCGGAGGAACGAAGAAATGTGACAGGTCTACGGCGAGAGCCTCGCTGATGGCCTTAAGGGACGTTATGCCTATAGACGTTATTCCCCGCTCCGTCTGAGAGAGATACCCAACCGACAGGCTGGTTTTCGCGCTGAGTTCTTTCAGCGTCAATCCCCGCCGGTTCCTCAATTCCCTGATCATCTGACCGATTTCGGCTTCCATTCCCTGCGCATACCCCTATCCCTGGAGAATTTTCGCTTCGCAGGAAATTCACGTCCGTGAAATTCCATGTAGGCAAATGCGTTCGCCGTGAACAAGTGAATCCCTGCTTCTCTTTCACGCTGATTTCAGAATATCCAAAGTTCACTGCGGGGCCTTGCGCTTCTATTTGGGGGCAAGATGGGCCGTATGAACGCGGCGTAAAAAATGGAGCGGGTGATGGGAATCGAACCCACGTAACCAGCTTGGAAGGCTGGCGCTCTACCATTGAGCTACACCCGCTTAAATCTTCGTTTTCCTCATGTTTTCTCGCTCTAGC
>JAHDPS010000083.1 GCA_018434225.1 Bacillota bacterium | reverse complement strand
GAACTGATTTCATGTCGACCTGGACGCCTGGGATTTTGGATATCCTCTCGGCAAACCGTTTGGCCCTGACATGATCCTCGGCGAGTGAAGCGATTGTCCTATCGCTCAGCGCTATGACCCCGGCCGCCGCCACGAGTCCCGCCTTGTGCATGCTGTCTCCGCCGAGCCTCTTGAGGCTAATCCGCGCTCGTTGAGTGAACTCCTTCGACCCGCAGAGCAGAGCACCCTCGGGAGCGCACAGAGCCTTGTTGAGGTTGACTGTGACGCTATCGGCGGACCCCACGAGGCCCTTGACCGGTACGCCGAGCGCGATGGAGGCATTGAAGATCCGCGCCCCATCCAGGTGAACCGCAGCCCCTCGTTCGTGCGCGACCCGTGCCAGTTCCGCCGTTCTCTCGGGCGTGTAACATGTGCCCCCCGATGCCATGTGAGTGTTCTCAATGCACAGGAGCGACGTCTTCGGCCTGTGATTGAAGACGGACTGGTCCATCGCGGCCGCTACGTCCACTGGTTCCATTATGCCGTATTCCCCTTTGACGAGTCTAGGGAACAGGCGTCCAACGTACGAGAGCCCCCATTCCTCGGACCATACGGTGTGGCACGATTCCTCAAGCACGACCTGATCACCGCTTTGCGCGTGCGTTATCAGGGCAACCAGGTTCGCCATGGTCCCCGATGGAATCAGCAGCGCTGATTCCTTGCCCGTCAATTCGGCTATGCGCGCGAACAGCCGGGTAACGTTCTCATCTCCACCCTTGGCGGCCCAGCCCAGCTTGGCGTTCCGCATGGCCTCGAACATCTCGGGCGTCGGGTTGCCGAGTACGTCGCTGTTCATGAGGATCGGGTTGTCAGCTTTCACCACCTGCAATCACCCCGTCTTCCCGCAGGCGACGCGATTGCGCCGCATGCCTCACTCAATGACGATCATCTCTGCGGTGTCTATCGCGGTAGAAAGAACCTTGGGGCCATTTTCCGTAATGAGAATCTGATCCTCGATGCAGAACCCACCGACATCGGGGTGAAGGCCCATGGGTTCGAGCATGAAGACCATGCCCGGCTCAAATGGCTGCGTGTGGAACGGGCTGAGCATTGGGTCCTCGTGCAGGGCAATGCCGAATCCGTGGCCTATGTGAGGCATGTCAAAGGTCAGACCGACCTTCTCATATTCCTTCAAACAGAAGCGATAGACGTCCGCAGGCGTCGCCCCGACCCGCATCTTGTCTATGGTGGCATAATGAACGTCACGGTTCTTCTTCCAGCATTCCTTCTGCTTGGCATTGGGCTGGCCGACAATAGCCGTCCTGTGAATGTCCGAGCGCCAACCATTCATGACGGCTATCACGTCGATCCGGACCATGTCGCCCCTGGTGAGCCTGGCCTGGCTGGGCTTCACGTTGAGCGCATCCGCCCTCCCTCTCACAAGGGTCAAAGCGTCAACAACGTCAAACCCCGCGTTCAGGACGTTCTGCATGACGGCGCCGGCCAGATGCTGCTCTGTGTCTCCGACTTTGGCAGCCTTGTAGGCGTCAACGATGGCCTTCTCGGTGAGCTGAATGCGAGTCTGCAGGAGACCGATTTCCTCTTCGCTCTTGATCATGCGCGCCCTCGCCAAAATGGGAGTGGCATCATCCAGTTTGACGCCCGGCAGAAGACGCTGAAGCTGCTCCGAATAATGCGTGCTGAGGTGACCTTTTTCGATGAGGATTCGCCTGTGCTTCAGCCCTCTCGCCTTCAAGACCTCCGCGACTGTCTCCATCGGCGAGGTCTTGAATTCCACATACGTGGGGAAATCGGCAATCCACTTGCTCTGCCCCTTGGCCGAACTTGCAGCTATGTTCGCGACGACGAACGCGGGGTCCCCGGTGGCCATGAACATGGGGATGGCCAATCGTTCGGGAACAACCCTTAGTGTGGGAATCCATATATCCGAGGTGTAAAAGACATTGTTGGGATCCGTGACTATGATCGCATCCGCTTCTTGAAGTGGCTCCGCAAAGAACGCCTTAATCCGGTCAAATCTTGTCTCGGACATCAGTTGGTTTCCCCTTTCGCATCTTCGATTGTGCCGCGGCCTGCCCTTTCACCTCCACCTCCTTCCCACACCTCCCTCTCTACGGAATTGACAGGCGCCCCGGAGGCTGCTAGAATCGAGGCCGGGCCACATCGACTTAGACGTCGTGGGCTCGCAAGCCAGAAGCCTGAAGTACCTTTGGCGAGGGGACAGGCTTTTGGCATTTTTATTCCCGGACGGCGATTCATAGCAGCCGTGTTGTTGTTAGATCAGTTAATTCTAGCGCAATGACCGATCTCCTTCTACTATGTGAAATGATTATATCATTTTTTGAAAACCTCGGAGATCCACGCGGTCTAATTCGCGCTCAATGATGGCGGGCAAGATTCAGTCAATTGTACCGATTGTATCGTCAAGTGCGGAATCATATCATACGCTGCCGCATAGGAATGGCGCCGGCGTTCGTGGAAGAGCATCCCCAGAGATGGCCGTGCAGCATTGGAGTTCGCTTGAAGGACGGGAGGGATGCACCTATGCAGGCACCTTTGAACGCCACTTCAAGGCGGATCCTGAATCATCTCCTCGTGTGGAAGCACTCAATCACCGTAGGCGATCTTGCACAGGAGATGGGTTGCTCTCCACGTTCTGTTCGATATCAAATTCCGGTACTGAGACAGTGGCTCGCAGGGCATGGAGTGTCGCTGAATGCTTGCCGGCAAGGGCTGTCCCTGGCAATGACTGAAGATCTCAGGGCACAACTGACGGATACAGTATCTGCAGCCGGTTCTTATGAGAACAAGTACAGCGCACAGGAAAGGCAGACAATGCTCTTGCGGCGCTTCGTCACTTCCCACGGGCCGGTTTCCACTGAGTCACTATGCGCCCTCTTGGGTGTTACCGCGCCGACAATCATGAAGGACCTGCGGGCTCTCAGAACCAGTATCAATCGGCGTAACGTGAAGATTCTCACAGTCAGAAAGAAGGGATATCGACTCAGCGGGGCTGAGTCAGACATACGCCAGGTTCTTGTAGACGCTGTCGTTCAAGTGGAGTGTGAAGACGTGGCCGCGATAGGAGGAAAAACGTGGCCAGGGGACATTAGTTTGGCAGCCATTATACGTTTGTGCGAACCGAGGGACCCTGCCGGCGCCGAGAAGTTCTTGCGCGATGCCATCGGAGAGGCGACCGGCAGCCTGGGTGTTCGCTACGCTGATAGTGCCCTGACATCTCTCCTCGTTCATCTTGCAGTCAGCATCTTCCGGCTCACAAAAGGCTGCTCAGTGCAGATTGACCGACAGCATCTTGAATACGCCAAAACGTGTGCGGAATACAAGGTTGTGGCCGATACCCTGAATAGGATGGCACATCGATTCGAGGTTGGCGTGTCCGAGTCCGAGACAGCGTATCTTACGATCCGCTTCGCGGGCGCCAAGCGCATTGGCGGGCCACCAACCCGATCGCCAGTCAACGGCCTCATCCGTACTATTGCCTCTGAGATGGCTGACGCTGCCGAAAAATATCTTGGTCGTGCATTCAAAGATAACGAGCTTATTGAAGGACTGTCACTCCATCTTGAGTCGGTTTCCAGACGACTCCGATACAATCTGCCGGTTAGGAATCCACTACTCAATGAGTTCAGATCGAATTACCCGGTTGTCTTCGCCGCCGCCGAATATTCAGCTAATGTGTTTCGATCGTCGCTTGGCCTGATGCTTCCCGCCGAGGAGATCGGTTATATAGCCATGCACTTCGGCGCCGCCATTGAAAGGGCATCGAGAGGGAGCCCCAATCAGAGAAGGGTGCTTCTTGTTTGCGGAAGTGGGCTCGGAACCACAAAGATGATCTCCTCACAGATCACCTCTGCATTTCCGCAAGTGCACTTGGTGGGTACAGTATCTGCTGCCGAGATAAGAGAGGAGGATATTGGGAATGTCGATGCAGTCATCTCAACCGTCCGGATAAGACTGGCAAGCATACCCTACGTAGTTGTGAAACCCGTCCTTGATCATCAGGACATATGCCGTATTGAAGGTCTTCTATCAATTATCGCAGACGCTCCTGTCACACTTCAGTTACAGAACCAGGCAACCCTGATGCCGATGAGGTTCCACAGGACCGCAATACGGTTCAACGCCGAGTGCAGCGATTGGAAAGACGCCATAAGGTTATCAGGTGATCTGTTATACTCGCACCGGTTCTGTGAAAAGCAATACGGCGAGGCAATGATCCGTCAAATCCTCGCCTACGGCAGCTATGTTGTCGTCAATGGAGGAGTAGCTTTTCCCCACGCTCGGCCGCAAGATGGGGTCCTCAAATCTGGCATGTGCCTTATCCGGCTGAGCGCCCCCGTGTATTTCCCGAACCTGGTCGAAGTGCCTGTCTGGACGATCGTAGGCTTGGCCTTGATGGAGAGGTTTGAACCCGGGCAATTGGATCTGTTGACCGGGATGGCCCTGAGGGGTGAAGGGGAGAGGCTCGCCAAAGCCCGCACTGAGCAGGAACTTCACGAGGTGATCAAGGCGTTAATCTGGTAGCGGAAGGGACGAGCCGATCACATGCTGCAGTTCGATACGCGACTCCTGATGGGGCCGCTTGAATGGGTTGACCGAGAGGCACTGCTAAGATATATGGCAGGCCGCCTTGTGGATCTAGGCTATGCCAAACCTTCTTATGTGGATGCGGTTGTCGCGCGAGAGAATGAATTCCCCACGGGTTTGCCGACTAACGGAGCGGGAGTCGCCATTCCCCATTGCGACACCTCTCACATATTGAGGCCTGCCCTCTCCGTAGCGATTCTATCGAGCCCGATTCCGTTCGGCGTGATGGGTGGCCAAGGTGAGACTGTGCCCGTGGATATTGTCATCATGCTGGCGCTCAATGATCCGTCAGCCCAGATCGATGTTCTCAGGCAAGTCTCAAACATGGTACAAGATGGCGGGATGTTGAACAGCTTGAAGGTTGCCTCAACCCACGAGGAGGTGATAGAGATACTTCGGCACGCAAACTTGGTCGAGTAGACGACACGGCTCGAAAAGAGGGTGATGTTTCTGGCTAGGAAAAAAGTGCTGGTTGTCTGTCCGAGTGCAGCCGCAACATCCACGTTCATTTCTCAGAAGCTGCGGGACCTTTTCGCGAGAGAACGGATTGACGCGGAAACGAAAATTTGTTCAACCATCGAGGTCGAGAGCACAGTCAAAGCGTATGCGCCGGACCTTGTGGTCTCTAGTTCGGGGTTGATGCCCGGTTCGTTGGGAGGGGTTCCTGCCGTCCGGGGTTTGCCTTTTCTCACCGGGATTAACGTCAAGGAGGCTGAACGTGAAGTGCTGAGCATCCTGGCCGGCAAGTGACCATCATGAGAAGGGGGTAGCACTTGTGGAAACCTTGAAGGCGGTATTCCAGTTTATCTCCGATCTAGGTGCAGCAGTTGCAATGCCTATCATCATCACTGTCCTGGGAACGCTTACAGGCATTGGCTTCCGCCGCTCACTTCGAAGCGGCATGATGTATGGGGTTGGCTTCACCGGTGTACTCCTGGTTCTCGACCTGTTCCTTGGGGGCTTGGGGACTGCCTCATCTGCTATGGTGGAAAGGTTCGGCTTTCATCTGGATGTTGTGGACGCAGGATGGACTCTGGGGGCAGCGATGGCCTTTTCCTCACCACTCATGCCTCTTGCCTTCGTATCGATTATTGGCATCAACATACTGTTGATTATTGCCGGACTCGTCAAGACTCTTGACGTGGATCTCTGGAACTACTGGCTGTTCATAACGGGCGGGGTTGTCGTGCAGCAGGTCACAGGCAGTTTCATGCTGGGCCTTGTTGCCATCGTCCTGTTTGCTGTCATCTCCATCAAACTGGCGGATGTCTTTGCCAAGAAAGCCTGGGATGTTGTTGGCCTTGCGCCTGGGGTGACCCTTCCGCATCTCGACACTATCAGCATGGCCCCTTTGTACCTCTGCGTCAACTTCGTGTTGGACAAAATCCCGGTGGTCCGCGATTGGGATGTGAGCCATGAGTCCATACAGAAGCGCCTTGGTGTATTTGGCGAGCCAGTATTCATCGGGGGATTCCTGGGTGCGCTGTTCGGAATCCTTGCTGGCTACGATGCAAAGGGTACTCTGGAGCTTACGGTCAAAATGGCGGCATCCATGGTTCTTCTCCCAAGGGTGATAGGAATCCTTATGGAAGGCCTTGTGCCGATAGCCGACGGTGTCAGAGATACTGTAATGAAGCGCCTTTCAGGCCGCGAGGTTTACATTGGCCTGGATGCTGCAGTTGCCGTTGGGCATCCATCAGTCATGGCGCTGGGTATTGTCATAGTGCCCATTATCATGTTCCTCTCGGCGATTCTCCCGGGTAATCACGTGCTGCCGTTTGCGGACCTGTCCAGTATGCCATTCTACATGCTGTGGGCGGTCATAGCATGCCGCGGGAACTTGTTCAGAGGGATAGTTGCCGGGACAGTTGGATCCTGTGTGTACCTGTGGCTCGGGACTTTCATATCACAGGCTTACACCGCCTCAGCCCTCAGCCTCAATCTGGAAATCCAGAAGGGTGCCTCTCTGGTCTCCAGCATTAGCGCAGGCAATCCGCTGTACTCGCTGTTCATGGTCATCGCTAGACTATTTGCCAAGTAAGAAAGGGGCATGTCGGCATGCGTTCAGAAGCAGCCTTCAAGAGGGTAGCGGCGAGAGACAAACTGGAGGGGATCCTCCGGCAGAGACGGCCGGCTTTCATGCTCGGAGGAATCATGGCCACCGATATGAGGATCACGAAGGCGGCGTTCGAATCAGGCGTCCGCATCTTTGAGCCAAACCATCCTGCTATGGCGCTCCAGATGGGGCTTCGCGGCGTCACTACGATGAATGCTGCCGAAGAGATAAGGTACCTTGTCCCGATTTCGAGGATGGCGGATGCAGTCAGGGGCATACGGGCGGTTTGCGGGGATGACGTCTTCATCACCTGTGCGTGCCCCGGGACTTTCACCGAGAGAATCCCTACCGCGTTCACGCTGGATGACGCTCTCTTGTTAGCTCATGCGGGGGCTGATTGTCTGCACACTCACAAATCCTCTCTCGAGGACGTAGGAGACATCACTTGCATTGGCCATCGAGCGGGCCTTCTGGTCGAAGCCTACATCACCGCCGACGATAATCTTGGGGTGAGTGCGCCTACGTCCGAGGCCTTAAGAGACACTGTGAGGGAGTTCGAGCGGATCGGCGTTGATTTGATAGGAATCACGACGGGGATGACGTACCAGGGGCAGAGTTCCAGTGGGTTCTGCCCTGAATACCTGGAACGGGTCAAAGCCTTCACGGCCGTGGCCACCGCCGTCAAGATCCTTGAGGGTGGAGTGAGACGTGAGAATGTTGGGCTGGTCAAGGACCTGGGACTGGATATCTTCGTGGTGTCAACGGCCCTCGATCAGGCTATCACATCAAGTGCCAGGGAAGCCATAAAGGATCTGATTACGGCTTAGTGGCTCCGAATCAGAGGATGATCATTCCGGGAGCCGCCTTTGTCGGCGGCTCCCGGAACAGGATTCCATCCCAGGCCCAGGGCGGCCAGCAGTTTGGGCGATATGCCCTGCAACGAGACACGGAGTAGAAGTGATCTCAAGCGCGGACAACTGCCTCGCTGCCGGGCAGTAGTCAGGCCTCCATACACGACCATCTAGGCTTTTCGTACAAGAGTCAGCCAGATTCGAGCGCCCGGTATTCCCCGGGCTGAACGGCAAACGGGCAGTGGCTCAGGCATTCTGGAGATTCTCGCTCCGGGAGCAAGAACGGGGGATGAAATGGCAATACGGCGAATGGCCCGGAGGAAAAGGGCAGCGTGAAGGGCCTTACTGCGTGCGTCAGGGGCAACGCGTTGACAACACAGTCCAGGGTTACTCAATTGGCCGTCTGAACGAGTTTCCGTTAGTTGTCAACGATGTTGTCAGAGTAGACAATCCCTCTGTAATGGCGGACCGGTAGGTGCCCGGCAGGTCCTGTAGCACACCAGTTCATTGGATCGGGCCAGCATAGTGGACAACGTCAGTGAAGAACGTCACGGAGAGTGAGGGGACAGCGGATGTCCAAAGGCATCGACAAATGTGGAGTGTCCGGGACACTCTGTCTGGAAGGTAGAGTAGCCATAATCACAGGGGCGGCGTCCGGCATAGGACTGGGCGCGGCGGTGCGGTTGGCCGAAGCGGGGGCTGCGGTGGCCCTGCTGGACATCGACACAGCGGGCGGCCGGGAGGCCGCGGAGCGGATCGGGAAGGCGGGGGGCCGGGCTGAATTCTTCCATTGCGACGTCACCTCGACCGAGAGCTGCCGCAAGGCGGCCCAGGAAGTCGAGGAATCCTTCGGAAGGATCGATGTCCTCTTCAACAACGCGGGAGTAATCAGGCGTAAGAGCGTGGTCGACCTCGACGAGAAGGACTGGGACCTGGTACTGGCGGTCAATCTTAAGGGCGTCTATCTCCTGTCAAAGTACGTCATCCCGATCATGGCTGCGGGCGGCGGTGGAAGCATCATCAACACCGGTTCGGGCTGGGGGCTCAAGGGAGGCCCCGTGGCCGCGTCGTACTGCGCGGCGAAGGGCGGCGTCGTCAACCTTACCAGGGCGATGGCCATCGACCACGGCAAGGACAACATACGCGTTAACTGCGTGTGCCCCGGGCGTACCGACACACCCTTCCTCAGGGGTGAAGCTCGACAGCTCGGATTGAACGAGGAGTCGTTCCTCGCTTCGTCCGCCAGCCGCTACCCGATCCAGAGAATAGGGACTCCTCGGGACATCGCGGACGCGGTGCTTTTCCTCGCCAGCGACATGTCCGGTTGGGTCTCGGGAGCGACCCTAGTGGTTGACGGCGGTGGAACGGCCTAAGCGCAGAGTCGTCTGAAACGGATTGAGACTGCCGTCGCAACACCTGGATTGCTTGGCTGTGAGAGAACGCTCGGGCTGAACATCGTGGGCAGAGAAGGGGCTGTCCCAAAAGGGATGGCCCCTTTTGTATTGCCCGGGAGGGTTTTCAGGGCCTGACCTGGTAATATACGGGTATGAGTAGAAATAATGAAAAGGTTGCGTTCAAGGAGTACCGGCGCTCAGAAGCCTGCCGTGCGACGTCTCGATACATGCATGTGACTCTGGCAGGAAAAACCTACCGCTGGTCGAAGTGATTACCGTTTGTGACAACTTGGGAGGGTGAAGCATGAAGAAATCAGACCTGTTCATGAATTACCTTAAGACAGAAGGATACTCGCCAACCGCTGACTCAGACGGCGATGTCGTGTTCAAACACGAGGGCCTGACTTACATCATCTTTGCCGCGGAAGACGATAAAGAGTACTTCCGGATTGCTCTGCCCAACTTCTGGCGCATTGAAAATGAACAGGAGCGCCAGAAGGTGATTGCAGCCGCGGTTGACGCGACAGCGGGGGTCAAGGTGGGCAAGGTTTACCCAGTGGGAAACAACGTCTGGGCAAGCGTCGAGCTTCTCATAGACCCAATCGAGGGCTTCAGCAAAGTGTTTCGCCGTTCGCTGCTCATCCTACGCGCCTCTGTTCAGCGTTTCAGGGAGAAGATGGTCGGGGCAGGCAAATAGAGTCATCAGCCCCCTTCAGCATATGACGAGAATAAGGCAGATAGCTGAATGAATAGCTATCTGCCTTGTAATATAATGGTCGGGGCGAGTGGACTTGAACCACCGACCTCATGGTCCCGAACCATGCGCGCTAGCCAAACTGCGCTACGCCCCGACTTGGCTTTGACTATGCTGTTGAACTGCATCATCATTATAGCGAACCCGCTACTCATCGTCAAACAGATCGTCACTCTCGCGTCACTCTCATTTCACCTCATTAGTCCGCCCGACCGTGCCGCGCCGCTCACGGGACCGGGCGTCATTCAAGAGGGTTCATTCCATCGAACAAAGAACTATTGAGCAAGTACTAACGTAGCGATGGTAGAGGACCATCCGGTTGACTACCTTACTAACTCGAAAGCAGGTGACGGCGGCGTGGGGACGGAAACGGCCAAGTCTCGCTGCAAGCTGGGCAGGGAGGAAATCCTCCGAAAGGCATACGATCTTGGCTTTGAATACGAGAGGACGAACAGGGGATGCGCTCAATGCGTACTGGGCGCAATCCAGGACCTTTTCGGCCTTCCCGATTCCGTGTTCAAGGCGGCGAGCGCGCTCTCCGGGGGGATGTGCACGATGGGAGAGGGCCCGTGCGGGGCTTTGTCCGGCGCGATGCTCGCCATAGGGTATTACTACGGCCGTGAGCGCGAGAACTTCCCATTGAACGAGAAGGCGCGCCACGCAGGTCAAATCGGCCGCGTTCTGTGGCGGACGTTCGAGGACGAATACGGGAGCATCTTCTGCAAGGGCGTCCAGACGAAGATTCTGGGCAGGTCGTTCAATCTGCTGGATCCCAACGACAGGAAGGCGTTCGACGATGCGGGTGGCCATACCGACAAGTGCACGTCCGTGGTGGGCAACACAGCGCGGTGGCTCGCCGAGATAATGTTGGACAATCCGCCCGAGAAGGGCTTCGACGCGCGCTAGCCGGCTCTCGCGGAAATGGTCGCTCAGACGGAGACAATAGGGCATCCCGGAGAAGCCCTCCCGGAGATAACGTGCGCGCGCCGATTGTGCGGTGCACATCTGAGACGAAGCCCCGTCCTACTGGGCGGGGCTTCGTCATTCCACTCTGTATCCGCGTCGTTCGTCGCGCAGATCGGTGCCGGCGCCGCTATCTAACCGGAAGAGTCGTCCATCAGACGGCTGCGTCCTCTTTAACCGCTAGGTCACCTTGGCGGGCTGCGCCACCCTGACCCTGGCCACCCTCAGCACATCGCCATCATACGTGTAACCCTTCCGGATCTCGTCGGTTATTGTGTCATCCGCAACATCGGGCGATATCCATGTGGCGACCGCCTCGTGCACCGCCGGATCGAACTTCTCCCCAACGGAGGGTATCGGCTTGACGCCCTCCGACTCAAGCACCGCATCGAGCTGCCGCGACAGGATATCGAGGCCCGACCGCAGGGCCTCCGGACCTGCGTCGGATGCATCGAGCGCGCGCTGGAAATTGTCGGCTATGTCGAGCAGCCTGAGTAGAAGGTCCCTCTTCCCCATCCGCACCATCATGGCGATGTCACGCTCGGTGCGCTTCCGGTAATTATCCATGTCGGCGCGGGACCTGAGGAACTGGTTCCAGTTCTCGTCCACTTTCAGCTTGAGCGTCTCTATTTCCTCGCGAAGCCTGGCGTTCTCCTCGACAATGCCCTCGATCTCGTCGGTCGTCGCCTCGCCGCCTGTCGCCTTGCTATCACGCATCGCTGAGCCAGCAGCTGGTGCCACGCCGGCGCCGCCCGCCGGCCCGCCGTTCCTCGTGCCGTTCTTTACCTCGTCGGGGTTAGCCATCACTTATCGTCCTTCTTCTCCTCGTATTCGGCGTCGTAAACGTTGCCCTGAGGGCCGGGGCCGCCGGCGGAGTCGCCGGGCGAACCTCCGGGACCCGCTCCAGGCTGCGGGCCGGCCTTCCTGTACAGTTCCTCGGCCACCTTGTACGAGGCCTGCTGCAAATCATCAGTGGCCTTCTTGATTCGTTCCGTATCGTTTGAGCCGAGCGCCTCCCTGAGGGTCTTGATGGCGTTCTCGACGTTAGACTTATCGGCGGCCGGCAGCTTGTCGCCCACTTCCTTGAGATTCTTCTCGACGTTGTAGATGAGGTTATCCGCCCTGTTCTTGGCCTCTATGGCCTCCCGCTCCCTGGCATCCTCCTCGGCGTGCTTTTGCGCCTCCTGCACCAGGTTATCCACCTGATCCCGGGTCAACTGAGTGGATGCGGTCAAAGTGATCCTCTGCTCCTTGTTGGTGGCGAGGTCCTTGGCCGCCACGTTGAGGATACCGTTGGTGTCCAGATCGAAAGTGACCTCGATCTTGGGCACACCCCGCGGGGCAGGTGGAATACCCTGCAAGTGGAACCGGCCGAGCGTACGGTTATCGCGCGCCATCGGCCTCTCGCCCTGCAGAACGTGGATCTCCACCGCATCCTGCCCATCCGCGGCCGTCGTGAATACTTCGCTCTTGTTCGTGGGGATGGTCGTGTTGCGCGGGATTAGCGGCGTGGCCACACCGCCGAGCGTCTCGATCCCCAGGGTGAGCGGGGTGACGTCGAGCAACACTATGTCCTTGACCTCGCCCGCGAGCACACCTGCTTGTATTGCGGCGCCCATCGCCACCACTTCGTCGGGATTGGCGCTCCTGTTCGGCTCCTTGCCGGTGAGTTTCTTGACAAGATCCTGTATGACGGGCATCCTCG
>JAHDPS010000029.1 GCA_018434225.1 Bacillota bacterium | reverse complement strand
GTCCTCTCTCGCGGAGGGCCCTGCGCGTTCGACCGGACCTACAATCAGTTCACGCTCGGCGATCCTCATGGACGCTTCCACCGGGGTCATCCTCTTCGACAAGGACGGCTCCGTCAGGGCGGCGCCGGCAAGCATCACAAAGATACTGACCGCAGCCATCGTAATTGAGAACCTCGTGCCGGGCGAGATCGTGAGTATCAGCAAGGCGGCGTGCTCCGTCCCCGGGTCCAGCGTGTATCTGGTGGAGAACGAACGGGTCTCCACGAGGGACCTCCTATATGGGTTGATCCTCAACAGCGGAAATGACGCGGCTATCGCGCTCGCCGAGAGGGTATCCGGTTCGGTGGAAGAGTTCTGTCACCTCATGAATGAGAAGGCGGCCCAAATCGGGGCATTGGAGAGCAACTTTGAGAATCCTCACGGCCTGGATTCGGATAACCACTATACCACGGCGCGAGACATGGCTCTCATCACGAAGAGCGCCTTAGGGATGCCCCTGTTCAGGGAGATAGCGGGAGCCACCACCTATCCCTGGGAGGGCCAGTGTTGGAGCACTACTCTGATCAATCACAACAAGATGCTCTGGCAGTACGAGGGATGCACGGGGGTGAAGACCGGATTCACATCGGCCGCTAAGCACACTCTGGTCGCCTCCGCTATGAAGGACGGCCGCGAGTTGATCGCGGTGCTCATGGGGGGAGAAAGCGCCGCCATCTTGAGGCTGGAAGCCCAATCCCTGCTGGATTACGGCTTCGATAGGTGCTTGGTGGATCTGAACGCCGCGGGTGACAGGGTGGATACAGCCGCGCTTCCGTTCGGGAAGGAGATGGCGCTGGAAACCGCTGAGTCGTTCTCCGCCTACCTTCCCGAGGGGTCCGCGAACGAGGTTCGCAGGACCGTGGAACTGTCGGAGGAATGCTCGACCGGCCGCGGAGTGACGAGAGGGCAGATAGTGGGCAGACTAGTTTACTGGCTGAAGGGGACGAGCCTGGGCAGCGTGGATGTCGTTTCGGGCACAGGAATCACGTACTCGACGCTCCAGAGACTCAATCTGGCCGCAAGGACCCCTCGTGCTCAACTACTGCTGCTGAGCTCGGCCTTGATTACCGTGGCGGGCGTCGCGGTACACCGCGCGCGCCGAAAGAGGACTCACCGAAGGCTTCGCTTGTCACACCGGCGACAGAGATACCTGCGCCAACGGGGGAGGAGAGAGGGGTGGAGAAACCGATACTAGCCAGGCTGTCTCTCACCTACGTCTGAACACCCACACGCTCCCCGAGGACATCCAGCGTCTCAAGCGGACCTTGAACCATTCGCGCGCGAGTGCCCTAACCGGCGGGACCAGCAGTAGCAGCCCCGCAAGGTCGGTAAGCACCCCGGGGGTAATCAACAGAAGGGCGCCGGCGAGAAGGAGAACCCCCTCGAGTATGGTGTCGCCCGGGATAAGCCCCTGTGATAGTTCCGAGGACAGTCGTCTCAGAATGGAGAAGCCCTGTAACCTGGCGATCGTGAGACCGACGGCGCCGGTGAGGAGAACGAGGGTTACAGTCCACCACACGCCCACCCTCCGGCCTATCTCGATGAGCAGGGCGAGCTCCGCTACGGGCACCAGGGCGAGGGCGGGCACTATCAGCATCATGCTATACTGACGCCTCGCCGGGGTAGACGAGCCCGTGTTCCGCGTCGATAGTAATGATCTGATCGTCCTTCAAGATACTGGTGGCGCCCTCCGCCCCCACTATCGCCGGTATGCCGAACTGTAACGCCACTATAGCGGCGTGGGAAGTGAGCCCCGCCTCCTCGGCGACGATCCCGCCGGCCTTCCGGACGAACGGTATGAACTCGCTATCCGTTCCGAGGGTTACCAGTATGTCGCCGGGCCGGAACCTCCCGGCAACCTCCTTGGCGGTCCTGGCGACGCACGCCCTTCCCCTGGCCGGGCGCGAGCCGACCCCGGTGCCGCGCACGAGGACGTCTCCGATAGTCACCACCCTGATCAGGTTAGTCGTGCCGGGGATGCCGATCGGGACGCCCGCGGTGATGACGACCAGGTCGCCCTCGTCTATGAGTCTCCTGGAGAGCCCCGCCTCGATCGCTCGACCCATCATTTCGTCCGTGCCGTTCGACGGCTCCATCAGGGTGGGAATCACTCCCCAAACAAGGAGCAATTTCCGCAGCGTTTCCCCGTGGGGAGTCACCGCGAGTACGGGCGCCCTGGGCCGGTATTTCGCCACCATCCTGGCGGTATACCCCGATTCGGTGGCGGTGATTATGCAGGTGGCGCCGAGGTCATTCGCAGTTCCGCACGTCGCGCTCGAGATGGCGTCGGTGACGGTCATGGCAGCCACCTTGCGCTTCCCTGCGAGGATCTCGTCGTACTTAAGGGCCGACTCGGCCCTCTCGGCGATCCTCGCCATCATCCGGAGAGACTCGACCGGATACTTGCCTGAAGCTGTCTCGGCGGACAGCATGACGGCGTCCGTGCCATCGAAAATCGCGTTGGCTACATCGCTAGCCTCCGCCCTGGTGGGTCTCGGTTTACCTATCATGGACTCGAGCATCTGCGTCGCCGTTATGACCGGCTTCCCAAGCCTGTTACACCTGTCGATCATCATCTTCTGGACCAACGGCACGTCCTCCGGCGGGATCTCCACCCCGAGGTCGCCGCGCGCGACCATGAGGCCGTCCGAGACCTTCAGCACCTCGTCGAGATGGCTGACCCCCTCCTTGCTCTCGATCTTGGAGATGATGTGCTGTCTTCCACCCGCCCCTTCTATTACCCGCCTGATGGCCAGGACGTCGCTTTCCTTCCTCACGAATGAGGCGGCGATGAAATCTACGCCTACGGCCACCCCGAAACGAAGGTCGTCTACGTCCCCATCCGAAAGGGCGGGGAGAGATACGGAGGAATCGGGGAGATTGATCTTCTTCCTATCGCTTACCGTGCCCGTGTTGAGAACAACGCAGTGAACATCGGTGTCGCCCACTTCTTTGACGCTCAGGGCGATGTTGCCGTCGTCCAGGAGGACGGTCATCCCCGTCCTTACATCCCTCGCAAATCCCGCGTGCTGCACGTGAGCGATCGAGGAGTTGCCGGTGACCTGGCGCGTCGTTAGCGTTATCGTGTCTCCCTCTTTCAGCGCCGCGGATCCGCCCTCGAACGTGCCGAGCCTGATTTCCGGCCCCTTGGTGTCGAGCATTACCGCGACCTCGCGCCCCGTCCGTTCACACGCCTTACGGAGTGTCTCAATGCGGCGGGTGTGTTCCGCGCGATTGCCGTGAGAAAGATTGATGCGGGCCACGTTCATGCCGGCCTCGATCAACGCGACCAGCGTATCCAATGACTCGCTGGCCGGACCCAAAGTACATACTATCTTTGTTTTCCTCAAGGAGACGCGCCCCCTCATATGGCGAGTATGGCAGCGAGTTCATATGTCTCCATGTCGAACTCCTTCTTCTGGGAAAGAACGTGGCTCAGATCCCACGACTTCATCCTCTGTCCCTCGACCCCGACCATCGCGGCCACGGCGCCCTCGGCGAGCGCGTCGATCGCCGCCGCCCCCATGCGGCTCGCCAGGGTCCGATCGAGCGCGGAGGGCGTACCCCCTCGCTGCACGTGCCCGAGGACCGTCACCCTCGTCTCGAATCCGATCTTGTCCCGGATCTGCTGGGCAATATCGAAACCACTGCCCGCGCCCTCCGCGACAATGATTATGCTATGGGTTTTGCCCCGCCGGTGTCCCCTGAGTAACCTGTCGCACACGTCGTTCATGTCCACGCCGATCTCCGGGACGAGGATCGACTCCGCGCCACCGGCGATGCCGGCCGCGAGGGCGAGGAACCCGCGTTCGCGTCCCATGACCTCGATCACGAACGTCCTCTCGTGCGAGGTCGCCGTGTCACGCACCTTGTTCACGCCATCAAGTATGGTGTTCAGCGCGGTATCGAAGCCGAGCGACATGTCCGTACACGATATGTCGTTGTCTATGCTCGCCGGGACGCAGGCCACGCGGATGCCCTGATCCGCGATCGCCCTTGCCCCTCTCATCGAACCATCGCCGCCGATGACTATCAAACCGTCGAACCTCTCCCCTTTGAGGGTGCTCACCGCCTCCGCAATCCCCTCCGGGGTCATAAACTTGGAGCTACGGGCTGTGTGCAACATAGTTCCGCCCCTGTGGATGATGTCGGCGACCGAACCGAGGCTCATTGAGACCATCTCTCCGGAGATGAGGCCGTTGAACCCGCGTTTGAACCCTATTATCTGGTGCCCATCGTATATGCCCTTACGAACTACCGCCCTTATCGCCGGGTTCATCCCGGGGGCGTCTCCACCGCTGGTGAGTACACCGATCCTCATACGAGTGCAGTTCACTTCCAATCATGCCAGAATGCGCGCCCCGGCAGGATTCGCCTACCCTCCGAGCACGCTCGAGAGGATTTCGTGTGCCTCTTCGGCCTCCACTTCCGGCACCAGGATCTCGAAGCTGGCCGCGTCGCCCGCATGAGGTATTCCGAGCGATTTAAGCATACACAGCAGGCCCTCTTTGACCAGTATTCCCTTAAGCATCTCCGCCATGGCTTTACTAGGGGCGATGTAAACAACAGTCCACACTGCTCAGCCCTCCCACCTCTGGCGGTAGCGATCCTGCGACATACCGGCCCGATATCATGCGTTCGCCTCTCCTTCATGCAATTCCTCTCGCTGCTCTTCCTCGAAGGTGATACTGCCCGCCCCGAACGAGTCCTCTATCCCATTCTTCAGGGCCGGCGATGGCGTAACCCAGTACTTGGAGGAGGCAAGGATGAGCTTCCTCTTCTCCGGAAAGCTTATGTAGACCGGGCACGGCCCCGCGTTATCCGTCAGTATCGCCTTCAGCCTATTAAGAGATCGTGGCTCCGCCGCCTCGCCCCTCAGCACGACAGTCACCTTGCCCGTGCCGGCCGGTACTCCGCCGTCCCGGTCGGACAGCCGCCCTATATCGTCCGCGATTATCTTGACCGCGCCGTCCTGCATCTGAACGCGACCGGAGATCAACGCTATCGTATCTGCCTGGACGTTTTCATACACCTTCGAATACACCCTAGGGAACACCACCACCTCGGTGGAACCGCTGAGGTCCTCCAGGGCGAGAAACGCCATATTATCTCCGTTCTTAGTCGTGATCCTCTTGACGCTGGATATTAGACCGCCGGCTGTCACGCGGGCGCCGTCGCCCAACCCCGCGAGATTGCCGCACGAGCACGTCACCATCCCTGATAGACGTTTCTCGCATTCCTTCAAGGGGTTGCCGCTGATATACAGGCCCAGAAGTTCCTTTTCCATCCTAAGCAATTCGCTTCTCGGATACTCGGGCACCTGCGGCAGCTCTTCGGCCGGCATCATCGCCTGTCCGGGAAGAAGGAGGCTCATCTGATTCGCCGTTCCGTTCCTGGGCGCCTTCACTACGCGCGACATCACGCCATCCAGGGCCTCCATCAGCTGCGCCCTGCTCCCCAGGCTCCCCATCGCTCCCGCCCTTATGAGGCTCTCCAGGACGCGCCTGTTCAGCGCCCTCGAGTCCACCCTGGAACAAAAGTCGCTGAGGGAGGTGAAAGGACCGCCCTCTTTCCTGGCGCGGATCATCGATTCGACGGCCGACGCCCCGACATTCTTGACGGCCGACAGCCCAAACCTTATGCCCTCCTTCGTGACGGCGAAATTCCACACGCTCTCGTTCACATCAGGAGGCAACACCTCTATACCGAGTTTACGGCACTCATCCACATACTCCGCTACTTTATCGGATGCCCCCGCCACGCTGGTCAGCAACGCGGCCATGAATTCGGCGGGGTAGTTCGCCTTGAGATACGCCGTCTGGTAAGCTATCAGGCCGTACGACGCCGCGTGCGCCTTGTTGAAGCCGTAGTTCGCGAACTTCATGATGAGCTCGTATACTTCCGCCGCGATCCTCTTCGGCACCCCGTGCTCGACGCAGCCGGAGACGAACGACTGCTCCATCTTGTCCAGAAGGTCCTTCTTCTTCTTGCCGACAGCCCTTCTAAGTATATCCGCTTCCGCGAGACTGAAGCCCGCCATCGCGGAGGCCACTTGCATGATCTGCTCCTGATACACCATGACGCCGTGCGTTTCCTGGAGTATCGGCTCCATCCTGGGATGCAAGTACTTGGGCGAACCGGTCCTCGAGGAGATGAACTCGGGAATGTGCTCCATCGGGCCCGGTCTGCAGAGAGCGACCGACGCTATAATGTCCTCGAATCTCGATGGCTTGAGTTCTTTGAGAAAGCTCTGCACCCAATCGCTTTCAAGTTGGAATATGCCCATCGTCTCACCGCGCGACAGGACCTCGTAGGAACGGTCCTGGTCAAGGGGTATGGAGGATAGGTCCAGATCGACGCCCTTGCCTTCCTTTATCGCCTTGATGGCCTCATCCAGGACGGTCAGCGTCCTCAGCCCCAGAAAATCCATCTTGAGGAGGCCGAGGTCCTCGAGTATATCCATCGTGAACTCCGTCACCACGCCCCCGTCAGTGCTCCTCTGCACGGGCACGAACTCCACCAACGGCCTGCCGGTGATGACGACCCCCGCGGCGTGGACTGATGAGTGGCGAGGTATGCCCTCCAGCGCGCGACCGATGTCGATGACGTCCCTGTACCTCTCGTTCTCCGAGTACATCCTCTTGAGTTCGGGCGACGTCTCGAGCGCCTTGTCCAGGGTAATCCCGAGCTGCGAGGGAACGGTCTTCGCGAGCTTGTCCGCCTCGGAATACGGTATGTCCATCGCGCGGGCGACGTCCCTCAGGACGGCGCGGGCCGCCATGGTACCGAAGGTGATTATCTGGGCCACGCACTCCTTCCCGTATTTTTGCGTGACGTATTCGATGACCTCGCCGCGTCGTTCGAAGCAGAAGTCTATGTCCATGTCGGGCAGGGTGACCCTTGCGGGGTTCAGGAACCTCTCGAACAGGAGGCCGTACTTGAGCGGGTCGATCTGCGTTATGCCGAGGACGTAAGCGACCAGGCTGCCCGCCGCGGATCCGCGCCCCGGACCTACCGGTATGCCCTTCGACTTGGCGTATTCCACGAAGTCGGACACGATCAGGAAATAGCCGGGGTAGCCCATTTCGTCGATTACCTTCAGCTCGTATTCCATCCGGTCGCTGACCTCGCCGGAAGGATTCGCGTATCTGCCGGGGAGCCTGTCTTCGCACAGTTTGCGCAGGTAAGTGGATTCAGTGAATCCGTCAGGGCATTTGAACACGGGCAGGTTCGTCTTGCCGAATTGGATCTCAACGTTGCAGCGTTCCGCTACGGCCACCGTGTTCTTAAGCGCCTCAGGCACGTAGGAGAACACTCTGTACATTTCCTCGGGGGATCGGAAGTAGAATTCGTCGCTCCCGAACCTGAGGCGGGACGGGTCGTTGACCAGCTTGTTCGTCTGTATGCACAGGAGAACGTCGTGGGCGCGAGCGTCTTCCCTGTTAGTGTAATGACTATCGTTCGTGGCCACTACGGGAGTGCGGGTCTCGTTCGCGATGTCGAGTATGGCGCGGTTCGCCCTTTTCTGGTCCGCGAGGCCGGCATCCTGAATCTCCAGAAAGAAATTGTCCTTGCCGAAGATATCCCTGTATCTCAGGGTGCGCTTAACCGCCTCCGGGTGATTCTCATCGAGTATCGCCCGCGGGATACTCCCGGCGATGCAGGCGCTCAGGGCTATGATACCCTCACTGTGCTGTTGCAGAAGGTCCAGGTCCACTCTGGGCTTGTAGTAAAATCCCTCGAGGTGGGCCGCGGAGACTATCCTCATCAGGTTCTGGTAGCCCACCTGGTTCTCGGCAAGGAGGACCAGGTGGTACGGGTCGTCGTCCAGCCTGGGTTCCCTGTCGAATCTCGTCCTCCGCGCTTCATATACCTCGCATCCGAGAATGGGTTTCACGCCGTGCTCCTTGCACGTCCTGTAGAAGTCCACCACGCCGTACATTACGCCGTGGTCCGTGATCGCGGCGGCGGGCATGTCGAATTCGGCCGCCTTACGGGCGAGATCGCTTATCCGCGAGTGACCGTCGAGGAGACTGTAAACTGTGTGCGAGTGAAGATGGACAAAATCGCGGGAGATTGAAGCCATCCGGATTCGCCTTCCTTATCAGGAGCCACTGGAACACCCAGCCAGCTTGTGCTAGAATAATTAGGACATTTCAGTTGAGCGGAGAGCCAGAGCCATATTCCAGGAGGAGTGGGCAATGCCATGGAAAAGGTGCCCATTCTGCAATGGCCTCTCGTATTCGGCGGCGACCAGTTACGACGAGTGGCTGTGTCCGTACTGCGAGAAGAACATAGCGTCCACGCCCGACTGCTCCCCTGAAAACCAGGCGGCAAAACCGACCGAAGTCACGACTTCTCGGCCTGGAGAGTGAAATCCTTCAGGCCGGATTTCTTGCAGAACCTTCGCAGACAACAGTGGGAGCACGTTGGATTACCGGGGCGACATGTTCGGCGGCCGTGCTCAATCAGCCCGAGATGAAAATCCATGATCATCTCGGGTGGTATTTTTTTCTGGAGGGATTCCTGCGCCTTCTCGGCGGTATCTTTCTCCCCGACCAGCCCCAATCGTCTCGACACCCGCAGGATGTGCGTATCCACGGGGAATTCGGGTCTACCCAGCGCGAAGAGGGCGACACACGCCGCGGTCTTCGGGCCCACGCCGTCGAACGACATGAGGTATTCCATGACCTCGTTCGTACTTCTATCCTTGAGAAAGTCAAGGGACACAGACCCCGTCTCCTCGTTGATGCGCCGAAGGATGGACTTGATGCGAGCGGCTTTCTGCTTCGCCAGTCCCCCCTCTCGTATCGCATCCTCTATCGCGGATTCACTCGCGTGCATCGCGTCCTCCCAGGTGGGGAACTTATTCCTCAAGCGGCGGAACGCGCGACCGCTGTTTCGGTCGTTAGTCGCCTGGGACAGGATCGTGAGAATGAGGGAATCCAGTGGATCGCCCCTCGATTCCCTGAGAAGGAATCCCTCTCCGAGAGCGGGGTTGTCCCTCCTCAGTTCATCCAATATTCCTGCGAAGTACTCGCGGCCGCTCTCCACTGTGCCCCCTCCACCCGGTGTGCCCCTATACCGGCGCGAGGGCCGGTTACATCCTCGCGACCAGTTCCTTGAAAAGCCTGCCCCGCTCCTCGAAATTCCTGAACATGTCGTAGCTCGCGCACGCGGGCGACAACAGGACGCTGTACCCGGGGCGCGCCTGAGCCGCCGCGGCCTCGACCGCCTCGGCGAAGGTAGAGCACCTCGTCACCGTCGGCCCCCTCCCCGCGGCCTCCGCCGCCTTCTCTATCGCTTCCTCGATCTTGCCCGCCGTCGCTCCGACCGTCACCACGGCCTGGACGCGCTCGACCACTTCGCGAGCCAATTCGTCGAACGGCAAATGCTTGTCGTATCCGCCGAGAATCAACACCTTCGCGCCATCGATGGTGTTCAGCGCGGCGATAGTACGGTCGGGGGCGGTGGCGATGGAATCGTTGAAGAACGCCACCCCGTCCTTTTCGCGGACGAGTTCGAGCCTGTGCTCGACGCCGGGGAACGTCCTCAGTACCTCGGCGATGTCCGCGGGTTTCGCCCCCAGCCACGCCGCGGCCGATGTGGCCGCGAGGGCGTTCTCGATGTTGTGGAGCCCTCGAATCCGGATGTCCTCGACCGTAATCACCCGTTCCCCGTCGCCGAAACCCAGCACGATCGCGCCTTCCTCCACGAACGCCCCGCCGGCTCTGTCGCGCCGGCTGAAAGTGAGGACGCCTGCGGGGCAGTCCGCGGCCATGCCCGCGGTAACGGGATTGTCGGCGTTCAGGATCGACACGTCGCCGTCACGCTGGAAGCGGAATATATTCTTTTTGGCCTCGATGTACTCGTCCATGGAGGAGTGAACGTCGAGGTGATTCGGGCTTATGTTCGTTATGATGGAAACGCCCGGGCTCTTATCCACCGTCTGTAGCTGGAAACTCGACATCTCGAGCACCACAATCGAATCCGCCTGAATCCGCTCCACCTTGTCTATGAGCGGGTTGCCAATGTTGCCCCCCATCCAAACCCGGCGGGAACCGTCCCGCTTCAAGAACTCCGCAGTGAGGGTAGTCGTCGTCGTCTTCCCCGCGCTTCCCGTCACGCCCACGACCGTTGCATCGCACAGGTCGAGGAACAACCTCGTTTCGGAGCTGATCTCCGCTCCGGCATTCCTGGCGGCGACGATCTGCGGAAGATCCTTCTTCATCCCCGGCGTGAGAAAGACGGAGTCGAACCCAACGAGGCGATCCAGATACTCGGATCCCAGAGAAAGATCTATGCCCAGGCGGGACATCTCGTCGTGCGCCGCCTGGATCTGGTCAGATTCTTTCCTATCAAAGCCGGTCACCAGTGCCCCTTTTGAGACGAGGTATCGGGCGAGCGGCAGGTTGCTCGCGCCCAATCCCACGACAGCCACCTTCCTGCCTTCCCAGCTTACGCCCCGCCAGTTCACAGGGACACCCTCCTCAATCGCCGGCCCTCGTATGCGAGCACGTTCGCCGCAGCGTCAATTCGCCGCGCCTCCCCGGGTCACGCGAGATTCGCAAGGAACGCCTCTATTCTGTCGAGCCCCTTCTCGAGGTTCGCCATCGACGTTGCGTAAGAGACCCGCACGTAGCCCTCCATTCCGAACGCGCTGCCGGGGACCACTGAAACCCTGGCGTCCCGGAGGATAGCCCCCGAAAGCGCGGCGGAATCCTTCAACACGTCTCCGGACGCGGCGCGCCTGCCGAAGAACCCGGAGATGTTCGGGAAGGCGTAGAACGCCCCGCCCGGTTCGCCGCAAGTGACGTCCGGCATCGAGTTGAATCTCCTTACGACATAATCGCGCCGCTTCCCGAATTCCCGGACCATGTCCTCCACCGGTTCCCTGGGCCCCAACAGCGCCGCCACCGAGGCCTTCTGGGAAATGGATGTCGGATTGGACGTAACTTGGCCCTGCAAATCCCCCATTGCCTTGATGATGTCCCTGGGGCCGGCGGCGTATCCGATCCTCCAACCCGTCATGGCGAATGTCTTCGATACCCCGTTGACCACCACGGTCAGGTCCTTGACGGATGGATTCGCGCGCGCTATGCTGACGTGCTTGTTGCCGCCGAACACGAGCTTCTCGTAAACCTCGTCGGATATGATGTATATCCCGCGTCTCGCGCATACCTCACCGATTGCGCGGAGCTCTGCCTCGTCGAACACGGCGCCCGATGGGTTGTTCGGGCTGTTAAGCATCAGTATCTTGGTCTTCGAGGTGACAGCCGCCTCGAATTGTGCCGCCGTCATCTTGAATCCGGCGCTCTCCTCCCCGGGCACCTCCACCGGCTCCCCGCCCGCCAGCTTCACGATCTCAGTGTAGCTCACCCAGTACGGCGCCGGCACCACGACCTCGTCGCCCTCGTCGCACAGCACCTGCACCGCATTGTATATCGCCTGCTTCGCCCCCACGGAGACGACGATCTGGGAAGGCTCGTATTGCAGGCCGTTATCGTCCGCCAGCTTCTTGCATATCGCCTCTTTGAGCTCCGGGATGCCGCTAGCCGGAGTGTACTTGGTGAAGCCTTTCTGAATGGCCTGCACCGCCGCATCCTTGATGTGAGACGGAGTATCGAAGTCGGGCTCACCGATACCGAAGTTGATAACGTCGATCCCCTGTCTCTGCATATCCTTCGTCTTGGCATCAAGCGCCAGAGTGGGCGACGGGCTCAATCTCATCGCACGTCTCGACAAACGCGAAGCCATGAGTAGCACCCCTCTCACGTGATCGTTGGCTCGCTGGATTATCGAATCCAGGCTAGAATGTGGTTCTCCGCACTCATCGCGATACCTTCACAAAGGTATCCCGCCGGATGTGGCCGCCGGCAAGAGGATTAGGCCGAAGTACCCTGAACAAATGTGTCGTGGAGTCGAGGCCGAATCAGATTCGGGGGGATGAGAAAATGCCTATAGTAATCATTAACGCCATGGCCGGGAGGGGCGTCGACGAGAAGAGGGCCGTCGCCAGGGGAATTACAGATGTTTTCGTGAGACACTACGGAGTGCGCGAAGACGCCGTGAGTATCATCTTCAACGATATGCAGGAGGAGAACTATGCAAAGGCGGGTGTACTCCGCTGCGACAGGACCAAGGACAAAGGTTAAATGAGATTCGCCGCTCGCCCGCAGCCGGCCGGGTAGCGGGCGGGTGGCGCTGCCCCTATCGATAAAACGCGACTCATCCAGCGACTTTCTCGAACGCTACTACGGGGATGGAGAGAAAGTCTTACCTTCTAAGGCATAGGGATGGCGGCAGTAGGATGTTCGGACTCCTTCTTGCCTGAACTCACTGAGAATTCTCGCCATGATGCTCAGTCTACAGGGGCAGGCCACGTCGTCGCACCCGCTGGCTATCGACCACGATAAGGCTGGTGGCAAGCGCCTCTTCTTCCACTGTGGCGAGAACCCGTTTCACCATCTCGAGCATCTGGTCTCCAGTGAAGTTGCCGCCCCTATACAATATCAGGCCGGGTGTGCCCCTCCGAGCCATTGCCAGAATACATGGATAGTCCAAATCCGCAGTAACCACGACCCGACCCTCCATACTCGCATACTGCACGATCTGAATATCCGATGCACGCTCCAGGCCGACTTCCTGAGCATGAACAGCATCATGTCCCTGCTCGGCAAGCCACCGCGCTAGGCCCGGCGAAAGCGGCATGTCCACAAGGAACCTCATTGGCAGACCTCCACCGTTTCTTCGTCAGCAAGAAACGCGGCATACTTGAGCGCAGCCTTGATGTCTCCTGCCTCAAGGTACGGGAATGCCGCCAAGATACTCTCTGCCGTTTCGCCGGAGGCAAGGAGCCCCAACAGGCGCGATACGGGGAATCTAAGGGCTCGAATGCACGGTTTGCCGCCGCACACCTCGGGATTGACCGTAACTCTGGGAAAGACCTCGATCATGTATTCCACCTCCGCATTTCTCGCTCGGAAGAAACGGCCATCCTCCGACACTCCACACCGGCACTCAGAACCGAACGTCCTGATCGATGACAACATCTCGGACAGCCATCGGCATCCGCTATTCCACCCAGCCGTCTTCTATTATAACCTAGGCGAACGCTTTAGTGACTCTTGCCCCCGAATTCCGCCTTCTTGACACGGCCCTTCGCGGGGTGTAGATTCTTCCAAGAAGCGACTCTTTAAGGCTGGTCCGGTGAGGCTAGCAAGGGTGGCAGCACTTCAGCCAAGCATCATCTGCTTCCTCTGCGATTGGCTGGTCTCGTCCCGACCGGCCCCTGCGGAAGGGGTTGGCCCTGTGGGCAGTCAAGATCGTTTTAATCTCCCCGCACAACCTGGATCCCCATCACCCCCTCCATCCTATTGCATATCTATGCACCGTTAGAGTATAATCATGCGGATGATGGAGGTGCCCCCATGGAGGCGGAACTCGTTCTCGAAGATGGTACCGCGTTCGAAGGAAAAAGCCTTGGGCTGTTCAGGCCGGCCGCAGGCGAAGTCGTGTTCAACACGGGCATGACGGGCTACCAGGAAATACTCACGGATCCTTCGTACTACGGCCAGATCGTCGTCATGACGTACCCGCTCGTGGGCAACTATGGGGTGGACGCGCTTTGCTCCCAGTCCTCAGGGCCGCGGGTCAGGGGATTCGTGGTGAGCGAGGCGTGCGACGAGCCGAGTCACTGGCGCTCCGAGGGGAGCCTGGCCACATACCTCGCGGCGCACGGCGTTCCCGGCATCTCCGGCCTGGACACGCGCGCCCTGACGCGACACATCAGGGAGTCCGGCGCCATGAAGGGCGCGATCGTGCCGCGGGGGAAGGGCGGCTGCAATTCGGCCGAGGCCTTCCGCTTGATGAGCGGAGTGGACCTGAGCGAGGCCGTGATGGAGGTCACGACCCCGAGGGTATACCGGATCCCCGGGAATGGCCCGAGGGTGGTAGTGGTGGATTACGGCGCCAAGAACCGCATTCTGAAGATGCTGGCTTCGGCGGGTTGCGATCTGGTGGTGGTGCCCGCGTGGTACGGGGCGTCCGACATCATGGAATTGAGGCCCGGTGGCGTCGTACTGTCCAACGGCCCCGGCGACCCCGAGGACCTGCCCGAGCAGGTGGATACGGTCGAGAACCTCCTGGGAAGCATGCCCGTATTCGGGATATGCCTCGGACATCAGATCCTCGCGTTGGCCGCCGGCGCAACCACATACAAGATGAAGTTCGGTCACAGGGGTTCCAATCATCCCGTGAAGGACCTGAGGACGGGAAGGGCCTGGGTCACGAGTCAGAATCACGGCTACGCCGTGAGCGGCGGCAGCCTCGATGGCACCGGCCTGCAGGTAGCGCAGGTCAATCTCACCGACGGGACGATCGAGGGCCTGCGCCACCGCTCCATCCCCGCGCTAGGCGTACAGTACCATCCAGAAGCAGGTCCCGGCCCCAGGGACTCAGCCTATCTCTTGAATGAGTTCATCGAAATGACGCGATTTTACTCGGGACGCGGAGGCGGATCTCATGCCCGCGCAAGCTGACATTCAGAAGGTCCTCGTCATCGGATCGGGTCCGATAGTAATCGGACAGGCCGCGGAATTCGACTACGCCGGGAGCCAGGCATGCAGGGCACTGCGTGAGGTCGGCAAGCGGGTGGTACTCGTCAACTCAAATCCGGCGACCATCATGACCGATCCCTCCGTGGCCGACGTGGTCTACCTGGAGCCACTCAACGTCGAAACCCTCCAGGGGATCATCGCGAGGGAGCGCCCCGACGGCCTCCTCCCGACGCTCGGAGGTCAGACGGGGCTGAACCTCGCGGTCGACCTCCACGATCACGGCATCCTCGAGAGGTACGGCCTCCGGCTGCTGGGCACCCCCATTGAGGCCATCAGGAACGCCGAGGACAGGATGCTCTTCCGTGACGCCATGAAGGCCGCCGGCCAACCGGTGATCAAAAGCGAACCCGTGACCTCACCGGCGGAGGCCGTGGAGTTCGCAAGAACCCACTCGTTGCCCGTCGTGGTTCGCCCGGCGTTCACCCTCGGCGGCTCTGGCGGCGGGATCGCGCGCAACGAAGGGGAATTGAAGGAGATCGTCTCCAGGGGTCTTTCGCTGAGCCCCATCCGGCAGGTATTGCTCGAGCGCACTGTGGAAGGCTGGAAGGAGATCGAGTACGAGGTCCTCAGGGACCACCAGGGAAGCCGCATCACCGTTTGCAGCATGGAGAACCTGGATCCGATGGGGATCCACACAGGGGATAGTATTGTCGTGGCCCCCACCCAGACCCTGACCGACTCGGAATTCCAGATGCTTCGAGGCGCGGCCCTGGACATCATAGACTACCTGAAGATCGAGGGCGGGTGCAACATCCAGTTCGCTCTCGACCCGCGCAGCGACAGGTACTACGTGATCGAGGTCAACCCCAGGTTGAGCCGCTCCAGCGCCCTGGCCTCCAAGGCTACGGGGTACCCGATCGCCAAGGTCGCGGCCAAGATCGCCGTGGGCATGAATCTTGAGGAGATCAGGAACCCGGTGACGGGCGCGACGAGCGCTTTCTTCGAGCCGGCGCTCGACTACGTTGTGGTCAAGGTACCCCAGTGGCCGTTCGACAAGTTCCCCTCGGCGGACAGATCCCTCGGCACTCAGATGAAGGCGACCGGTGAGGCAATGGCCATCGACAAGGGCTTCGAGGGAGCCTTGATGAAGGCCCTGAGATCCCTGGGAAGCGGTGGGCTGTCCATACGTCCCGCGGCATGTTCCGGACTCACGGACGCCGAGATCCGGCGCGGGCTGAAGATCGCCACGCCCGAGCGCCTGTTCCTGGTATCCGAGGCCCTGGCAAGGGGCGTCTCTCCGGATGAAATAGCGGCGATCACGGGCATAGATCCGTTCTTCATCCGCAAGATCGCCCGCCTGGTGCGCATCGATGCTGAGCTCCGCAGCCGGTCCGGGTCGCCGCGGGTACCGCTGGAAGCAAAACAGGCGGGGTTCTCCGACAGGGCGATAGCAAGAGCCACGGGGAAAACGGAGCCGGAGGTCAGGCGGCTGAGGACGAGACCTGGGGATGGGCGCGGCGCCCTGCTGCCGTCGTACAGGATGGTGGACACCTGCGCCGGTGAGTTCGAAGCCAGGACCCCTTACTACTACTCCATCTACGGGGGGGAGGACGAGGTCACAAGGCTGGGAGACCGTACCGCGCTGGTCATCGGGTCCGGGCCGATACGCATCGGGCAGGGCATCGAGTTCGACTATTGCTGTGTGCGCGCTGCCCTGGCCTTACGGAACGCCGGTTACGGGACTATCATGATAAACAACAACCCCGAGACCGTGAGCACGGATTTCGACGTCTCGGACCGCCTCTACTTCGAGCCGGTCACTTTCGAAGACGTGATGAATATTGTCGCGAGAGAGCAACCACTGGGGGTGCTCGTCCAGTTCGGGGGCCAGACCGCCATCAACCTCGCCGGACCTCTCGCCCGGGAGGGTGTGCCTATACTCGGGACTCAGGCTGCCGGCATCAACCTGGCGGAGGACAGGAAGGAGTTCGACAGTCTTCTGGCCCGCCTCGGGATACCCCGCCCCGAAGGGGGTACGGCCTCCTCGATAGAAGATGGGGTCGCCGTCGCCAGGCAGATCGGTTACCCCGTTCTGGTCCGGCCGTCCTACGTGATAGCCGGACGCGCTATGGAGATCGTATATGACGAGGAACAACTCATTACCTACCTCGAGTCTGCCATCAGGGTGACAGGCGAGCATCCCGTGCTCATCGACAGGTACGTCAAGGGCCGGGAGGCCGAGGTCGACGCGGTATGCGACGGCACCGAGACGCTGGTTTGCGGGATCATGGAACACATCGAGCAGGCGGGCATCCATTCGGGTGACAGCATCGCCGCTTATCCTCCGGTCTCCCTTACAGCGCCCCAGCGCGACCTCATCGTGGAACACACATCCAGGATAGCCGCATCCCTGGGTTGCAGGGGCCTGATCAACGTGCAATTCGTCTTGGACGGGTCGTCCGTGCTGGTGATTGAGGCGAACCCCAGGGCGAGCCGGACGATCCCGTTCATGAGCAAATCCACCGGACTCCCCGTCGTCGACGTGGCGGTGGGCGCGTCGCTGGGCAGAACCATCCGCGAAATGGGCTATTCCCCCGGCCTCTACCCGGCTCCCCGCCATTATTCGATCAAGGCGCCGGTGTTCTCATTCGGCAAACTCAAAGGGGTCGAGACGAGCCTCGGGCCCGAGATGAAATCCACGGGCGAGGTCATGGGGATCTCCCACACGTACGCGGATGCGATGAGCAAGGCCCTGTCAGCCGCCGGCTTCGACCTGAATCGCAAGGGATCCATTCTCATGTCCATAGCCGACAGGGATAAACCGGACGCCACCGGGCTCGCCACCGGGTTCGCGTCCCTGGGATACGGGATCATCGCGACAGACCACACCGCGGAATGGCTGTCCGGCATTGGGATCCCTATTCAGCGCCTGGACAAGGCCGTCATGCGCGGCGGATCGGACCTCAAGCGGCTTGGGATGGGGGACGTGAGCATGGCGATAGTCACCGCCTCTCACGGGAAGGACCCATCGAGGTGGGGATTCTCCCTGAGGAGGGCCCTTAGCGAGTTCGGGATACCCACCGTCACGGCCCTATCCACCGGATACGCCCTCCTTGCCGCGTCTAAGGCATCGAGGGAACGACGGCGGCTCGGCGCCGTCGCAGGCCCGGTTCCGCTCAACGAGTACCTGGCAACCACGGCCCGGGTCGAACAGGCCCAATCAACGCAGGTATTCGCGCGGGATCCGTAGAAACCGCGACCCGAGGGAGGCACTCGCATTGAGGGAAAAAGGCTCTCCGGCACGGAGCATTAACGTGCTGCATCTCGGTTTCATCTTCGTGCTGAACGTGATGCTCTTCGCCTCGGCCGGGAGGTGGGCGGACAGGCATTGGTCGGCCGGTGGTTTGCTCACAGCCGTCTCAATCGTCCTTGGAATCATTGCGAGTTTCGTGATTGCATACCTCGCCCTCTCTGGATTGGCGAAGAAGCACCACTAGCGCCAGAACATCCACCAGGGCTTCTTCGGCCCCGCTTTGGCACAATACTCTCCGCAGTAGTCTACAGCCTTGTGTTCTCTGACAGCCCATCTGACGAAGTCCTCACCCTGCAGAACTTCGTGGACATTCATGAAGCCCTCCCTTTCGAGGAAAGGTTGCGCGGCGCACGCCCGGAATCCTGCTTTTCCTCGGCCTTACTCGAGAAGAGGGTGGCTGAAAGCAACCACCCTCCGACTGGCTGATACCCGGAGCACCTCAGAATACCCACAGGACGGCTACAGGATCGCCTTGAGCCTTTCGAACTCGCCGGCCTTCATGGTGTAGTTGTGCCCCTCCTCGGGGAAGGCCCCGGTCTCAACATCCTTGATATACTCCTGGAACGCCTTCAGCATTACCTCGTTCACGTTGGCATACTTCTTGACGAATTTCGGCGTGAACCGGTCGAAGAACCCAAGCATGTCGTGGACGATCAGGAGCTGGCCGTGGCAGTGCGGCCCGGCGCCGATGGATATGACCGGTACACCGGCCCTCTCCGTGATTATCTTGCCCACCTCCGGGGGTATCGCCTCGAGGAGTATGGCCACAGCGCCCGATTCCTCCAGGAGTCTCGCGTCATCGATGACCTTCTTGGCGGCCTCGGCGCTCCTTCCCTGCGACTTGAATCCTCCCAGCATCGCTATTGATTGAGGGGTGAGCCCCAGGTGCCCCATCACCGGGATCGTGGCCTGGGTCAACGCCCTGATGACCCCCGCCACGTTGGAACCTCCCTCAAGCTTGACGGCG
>JAHDPS010000230.1 GCA_018434225.1 Bacillota bacterium | reverse complement strand
CCAGGCTGCCCGCGAGTGGGCTGAGGTTTGAGTAAATCGCGGTCCGACCGCTGCCTATACGTTGTATCCCCCAACTCCACAGCACGTAGCCTATGACTATGGCGAAACAGCAGGAGAAGGCCAGCCCCAACCATGCCGGCCCGTCCACCGATCCCCAGTCCTGCCTCGCGAAAGCGGGTATCGAGAGCGCGACGATGGGTATCGCCCCCGCGGACATGGTCAGCGAGGTCACTTTCAGGGTGGAGTACTTCTCGAGCAAGGACCTGGCTGCCACCGTGTACCCGGCCCAGCAAAGGGTGGATATAAGTACGAGAGGTTCCCCCCCGAACGAGCGATCCCCGAGGATGCCGGTCCCTCCGGACAGGGTGATCAGGGCCACCCCGCACAAGGAGGAGAGGATCCCGATCCATCCGCGCGCGGTGTACACGCTGGTTCCGGCTAATCGCTCGATGATTGCGACGAGGGTGGGGGAGAGGGCGGCTATCACGGCGGTCTTCCCCGCAGTTGTGGTATTGACCCCCGAGATATACGCGAGCTGGTACGCGGTGTGGCCGAGCAGGCCGATCGCGATCACGGTCAGTACATCGCGTTTTTCTATGCGGAGATCCCTTTCCGATAGCCATTCGACGAACAGCAGGACGAGAGAGCCAACCCCCAGGCGGATACCGTTGAAAACCATCGGCTCCAGGGTCTCGATGGCACGCTTTATGACGGCGTGATTGGCCCCCCAAGTAACCGCGACGAACGCTACGCCCAGATCCACCAGCCAGACCGGACGCGATCCGGATCCCGGGTTAGGACGGATTTCTTCACGAGCTAGAGTGCCCACGGGATAATGTTGTTCGCTTACACGACCCGCATCACCTTCAACCTACGGATTAGTTTCGCCCTGCCAGCGTAGCCTAATGGTAGCCGGCGATAGGGGGTTGAATAGGGCTGAAAAGTAGGATCGCCGTAATCAGTACGTTTCAAGTGGCCGCCACATTCGTTGGGGCGGCTATGGGTGCGGGATTTGCGACGGGCCAGGAACTGCTCCAGTTCTTCGTGTACTTTGGTTCCGAGGGCCTCTGGGGGGTAATGCTGGCCGCGTCGCTGCTCGGCGTGTTCGCCTACTCTGTGTTGGATATATCGCGCCGCCTGGCAGCGACCAGTTACAGGGACGTCGTCCGGCACGCCGCGGGCGATGCGGTGGGGAGCGGGGTGGATTATCTCATCGCCTTCTTTCTCTTCGGGGGGCTGGTTTCGATGGTCGCGGGATGTGGGGCTGTCATGGGCGAACAGTTCGGGTGGGATCAATTCACCGGGGCGGCTATCATGGCGGTGCTCGCGGCGGCGACAGTATTGCTGGGTCTGCAAGGGATAGTGGATTCCATGACATTCCTTGTCCCGTTCATGTTCGTTGGGATAGTAGCCATGGGATTTGCCTCAGCCTTGGCCACCGGTTACTTCTTCAAGCCCCTCCTGTGGATGAATCCCGCCTCGGCTCCTGTGCCTTTCTGGCCGCTATCGGCGATCGTTTACGCCTCGTACAATCTAGTCCTTACCCTGGCTGTTCTCGCGCCCATGGGTGCCAATACGGCGTCGAGCGAGCACGCCGCGATGGGCGCCGCGATGGGTGGTGCCGCCCTGGGGGCGGCGGCTATCGGCGGATACTTTGCGATAACGTCCCGGCTGCCGGAGGTAGTGGCGTACGAGGTGCCGATGATGTTCGTCGCGCGCGCGTTCGGACCGCTCGTGAGCACGGCCTACGCCGTCGTGATAATAGTCTCCATTTACACCACGGCTATCTCCGTTCTGTATGGGTTCGCTTCGCGCCTGTCGCCGGACACCGGCCCGGTGAGGATCGCCTTCATATTGGCGACCTCCACGGCGGCGCTGATGCTGGCTTCACTCGGGTTCGCCAACGTGGTGAGGGTATTGTACCCGTCCGTGGGCGTCGCGGGGATGATCCTGCTTGCCAGCCTGGCCTTTGCCATGTTTCGAAGGTGAAGGGCTTTCCCCTTGGAGGAAATTGACTCCCCGGTAGCGTATGTCAAGATCAATTGGGAATTGCCGTCGAGCCCGTCGATTCTGGGGGTGTTCTGTTGAGGCCCGTTGTTCTTGTGGCCGATGACGACACGGCGGTGCGATACGTGATAGAGGTGGCTCTAAGAAGAGAAGGGTTTGAGGTACTCTCCGCGCATGACGGGTCGCAGTGCATTTCGGTCGCCGCCTCGGGGGCTCCCGAAGTCATCCTGCTGGATCTCCGGATGCCGGTGGTCGATGGCCTCGAAGTCCTCAAGGGACGCGAAGAATGGGATCCGCACGGGCGGATCCCAATTCTGGTGATGAGCGGAATGGATGATGCCCTGTGTCTCGACCTTGAACCCTCGGGACCCGTGGAAGCGATACTTCACAAGCCGTTTGATCTGGTGCAGCTCGTGTCCACGGTCAAAAGGGCGGTGGAAAAAGCGCGGTCTGGGGGGGCCGGCATTGGGGAGAGCGGGAGCGACGGCGCCGGGTGAGAGGTTCCTCCGGTTCTGGCTGGCATCGGGTGTGCTTGCGGGACTGATAATGGTAGGTGCCTACGAGTGGCTACCCGCGGGCGTTTACGATCGCGCTATCAGATTCACCGGGTTCCTATGGTGCATCCTCGCGGCAATGGTGGCGTTCACGCGCTGCGTGTACAGCGCCTTGCTCCAGAATCTCTTCATTGGAATCGCGTATGGTTCCACGGCGACTGTCTGCGCCGCGCATTTGATGTCGGCGACGGCGGATCCCCGGATGGCCACGTTGTCGAGGGCCCTCTGGCTGGCCTTACTGGTGTCCGCCGGCGCCATGTATCCCGGGGCGGACCGGGCCTGCGGGAGGAAGGGCATGTGGCTTGCGCTACCTGTCATGGCAGCCGTAGCGGCACCATGGTCCACTGTGGACGTTGAACGGCTTGCCACCTCGATCGGCCTCATTCCGTGGACCCCGGGAATCCTGGCGGCCATGCTGTTCTTCACCGCGTCGTACTACCACAGCAGGCATCGAGCCACCGTACCGGACGCCCTGTCACTCGCCTTCTCCGCACACGGCTGGGCGGCGCTCGCTTACAGGTTCCCGGGGGCGGAGCTAGTCATGATCGTCGCCGACGCTTTCCTTCTGGTATCCGTCTGCCGTGAAGGGATGGACATATTCCAGCGCGAGCATCGTCTGGCTGAGTACAACCGGCGGGCCAAGATGGTGATCGATCAGATCGGCTGCGGGGTGATGGTGCTGGACCCCGAGGGGACGGTCACCGTATGCAACCCCGCGGCTGCGCGGCTGCTTTGCGTCCAGGCGGCCAAAATGATCGGCAAGCCATTGTCGCGCTTAGTCGAGAATCTTCCTCGCGAACTCGTCCCCCTGGCGGCGCCACTTTCGACCGGGGGGACAGGGAGCGATGTCCGAATAAGGACCGAGACTGGATTCAACGACCTGCCCCGGTACTGGAGGATTCAGTCCAGCCCGATTGAGGATGAATCGGGCGAATCTAGAGGTACGGTCGTTGTCATCGAGGATCTAACGGGCAGCAAGAGAATGGAGGAT
>JAHDPS010000117.1 GCA_018434225.1 Bacillota bacterium | reverse complement strand
GTGAACCTGTCCCGGAAGCAGATAGAATACCCGAGGCTGGCGGATGAGATCGAGCAAATCTTGCGTGGGACGGGCCTTGCCCCGGAGTGCCTGAAGCTGGAAATTACCGAGAACGTCGTCACTCATGACAACGAATCGATATTGCAGGTTCTGAACCGCCTGAGAAAACTCGGAGTGCATCTCGCAATAGACGATTTCGGCACTGGATACTCGTCCCTAGGCTTTCTGAAGCGGTTCCCCATCAACATATTGAAGATCGATCGCTCCTTCGTGAGCGACCTGGGACAGAACTCGAACAACACGGCTATTGTGCGAACGATAATCGCACTCGCGAAGACGCTGGGCTTAGTCGTGACAGGAGAGGGGATAGAGCACCCGGATCAGGCGGCCATCCTCCAGACGCTTGGATGCGACCAGGGACAGGGCTACTACTATTCCAGACCTCTGGCCAAGGAACAGGTGGGAAAGCTGCTGGCAACCAGGAATAACGGGGACGTGGTGCTGATAACGACCCCGGAAACCCCCGCACGCGGACCGGCGTAAATCACATCTCTATATCGACGTTTATCGGGCTCTGGACATGGAGACTGTGCAGCCCCTGTCCGAAAACGGCGGTCTTCGTGACGGGCCCGTGCGGCGCCGCTTCGCCCCCCTGTCCCGCCGGCACCGGCACCAGTGCGGTCTCATCCCTCCAGGGAACACCCGCGCCCGACAAATCGTCCACGGAGGAGACTCTCACCTGGAGCCTGATGTTCTCCCCTCTCCCCAGGCGCACGCTCACCGCATTGGCCGTCTTCACCGACCAGTCGGCGGCCAGCCCCGTCACGGCTACGTTCGCGCGGGCAGAACCCGTGAATTCGAGGTCCGCATTGGCTGGAATCAGGAGAGTCCACCGCAACAGATTGGAATGGCCCCCGAACGTCCTGGGCACGGGGGCCGGCTCAAAGGAGATAAACAGCGTGTCCCCTTCCCTGCGGGTGACGCCGCGGGCCTGCGCCGCCCACATAGAGGCCTCCTCCTGAGACACCGCGCTCATCCGGCCCCGGCCGAAGTAGGTCACCTGTGGTTCGGCACAGGTGCGGATATCGATCCCAACGCAGTCGCTCGTCACCACGATCCTTCGGATCGCATCACCAAGGGGGATCGTCTCGCCGGCGAGCTCCACGGGGTATTCCATTGAGCCGAATGATCTCTGCGCCGCCGGAATGACGCCGCCCACGGTCAGCCCGTGCAGGCCGATGCTGACAACCGCCACAAAGAGCACCGCAATAATGCCGAATAAATCGTACTTGATAGGGGGGGTCGTCGCTCCGGAGAGGAACCCCGCAGCCAGTATTTCGACCCCCAACAGCATCGGGACAACCGCCCACCATTTCGAGACGAACGGGAGCACGCGTTGGCCGGCGCCCACTCCGCCCACAAGAAGGATGACCCCGAAGAGAACCAGCGTCAGGCCCATCGAAAAAGAGCCTACTCTCCATTGCCGCATGATTGCGCCCCCCCCGACTTATCTTCATTCTTGTCTTCATTCCTATCTTCATTGAAGATCACCGCATCCAAACCCGGCTGATCAGGCGAGCCCGCCTGTTCTTGTGACGGTTTCACGGGTCGCCCCATGGCCAGCCGTATACCCCCGCCGATCAACAGGGCCGCCACTATCGCGGTGCGCATCATCACCACTATCCGGAAATGCAGTAGGGGCGCCACAATGCGATCGAACAGCACGACGCAACCCAGGGATATGAGACCGATTCCGACCCACCTCTGCCTCTGCGCCACCCATCCCAACAGGCTGGAGCCGGGTGGAGGACAGTCGGCGTTCCTGGAAGCGAGTTGCATGGTGTCAAAGAAGCTGTAGAACCAGATTACCGGCAACATGAACAAGAACAGGTTCAAACGCAGCCAGTCGACAAGCGACACGCAAAGGAAGAACAGGAGCATGAGATGCAATCCCCTATCCTGCCATCCCAGGTACATCTGCCCCGCCCCCGGCACGATACCGAAGAGGAGGGCCCATACGGTGTCTTTCTTCCCAGATGCGATGCTGTCAATCAGTCCCTGCAGAGGGGGGTGTTTTTGTAACTTCTCTCCCTCATTGATTCTCTGGTTGAGGATCAAGGCGTCAAACATGCTGTAGAACCAGATAACCGGGATGGGCGCCAAAAAGAGCAGCGCTTCTCCGCCATGCATTCTCCCGACCGACGTCAGGACGAACAAGCAGAATATCCAGCCGAAGAATATCGCCATGAGGCCCATCCCCTTGTAAGGCAGGCCGAGATACACGTGCCCCAGCCCCGGTACTATAGACAGAACGAACGTGACAAATCCACTCTTGCGCACCGCGCAACCCCCTTCACTCAACCTGTCCGTCACCCCTGACGGGACCCCTGAGTTTGTCTCCGCATCTGGTCAACTCAGCGAGATAGTCGGACACCCGGCTGGCAAGCCCGCTGACCCAGCCCACCGGCAGATGAACTTCCGTATCCCTAGATCCCAAGATCGTCTCCTCCACCGCCAGCGGAATCGCCCGGGGGAGGGCATCAAACCAGCCTGCACCGAAAAGCACAGCGGTGATCGCCGCAGCCAGGACATAGTTCTGCATCGGCGAAAAAGCCATCCCCCGCCGACGAGCGTCCGTAGGTGCTCTCTTCAAGGCCCTGACTCGCCGCATCACGCTGTCGGTAAAATGGGGGGCCAGCACGATCTCCGCCAGTTCCAGATCGCGTTCTTCGATAATCGAGAGATAGGTATCAAGGCACGATCCGCACTCGGCGAGGTGATCCGCCATTTCCCCGCGCAATCCCGGCCCTATCTGATTGAGTCTGAACCTCCGCCATTCTTCCTGCGAATAATGCATTTTCACCGCTCTCCTTGCGATTCTCCCGCCAGTCACTGGTCCCCCGCCGCTCACCGGCGGTCCCTCGCGCCGGGTTCCCGCAGTTTTTCTCTCAGGATCTGGCGGGCCCGAAATAGCCTCGATTCAATGGTCTTCGCGCTGACGCCCTCCATCGAAGCCATCTCCCGGCAACTGGCCCCATAGACGTAGTGCTGCAAGAACGTCCTCCTGTACGCCGGGGAGAGACCGGCCACAGCAGAGGCGACCCTCGATAGGCCCATGCCGGCAAGCGCCTGCTCCTCAGCGGAGGGATGGGCCCCAATCGAACTGGACTCCCCGTCCGATGGGAGCAGTCGCCGCATCCCCCTGTGACAGTCGATGGCTTTGTTCACGGCTATGCGGGCAACCCAGCTCCGAAAGCTCCCCCCGCTATACCTGGAAAGGGACCTGTAGATCTGTAGGAAGGCCTCTTGCAGGACATCCTCCGCGGCATCCTCGCCACCCACGATCGGTATAACGGCGGCCAGCAGGAACCCCTTATATCTCTCCACTATCCACGTGAAGGCCTGGACGTCGCCATCCCGCGCCATCTCGATTATCTGCTCCTCGGAGTAAACGACCGGTCCCTCCCGTTTCTTCCCACACAATAATGACGGACGAATCGAGCGAAATCACTGCGTCCCAGGGGGCGTATCCGCACGATCATCTGCTTCGACTCGACTGCTTCCACTCATCCGCTTAGACTGCCTCGGCGGCGATTCTTCGCAGGCACAAAAAGAGGGCCTTCAGCCGGCCCTCGTCATCGGCAGGACGCACACGCGCTCCCGAAGGGGCATCCCCCGCTATTTCACCTGTTTCGCAAGTATCCTCCGCGCGTCGCCCGCGCGATCGCCCTCGGGGTAATCCTTCAGCAGCCGTTCGAGGTGGGCCTTATCCCCCGTATACGCGTACAGGGCCAGAAGGGCGTCATCAGCCATCGAACTGCCGGGATGGGTCTTTACGAAACGCTCGAACGTCTCCGCGACTCTCGACCGGACGGCCTTCTCGCCGAACACGGTCTCCGCATCCTGTCCCCATTGTAGGACCCCTATGTAAGCGAGCCCCTGTGAGTACAGCGCTTTGGCCTTAATCTCGTCCGTGGCCCTGGGCGACTTCTCCGCGGCATCGAACCACTTGAAGGAATGCTGGTAGTTGATGAGCCCCGCGAGGTAGGCCCGACCTTCGGGAGTCTCGCCCCAGAGCTCGTTGATGTGGCCGGTCCAGTTGAACCCCTGCCTGGCGCCGGCCCAGAGATAATTGTAGTAGAGGAACTGGTTATGGTAGATGTCGGCGCCTATCCGGTAAAGCGCTTCGGGGTCGCGGTCGCCGGGATCCGCTCCAAGTTGCGAGGCAACCTTCGCGAGGCTCAAAAGCCATTCCTGCTGCTCCCTGACATTCTTCCAGAACGGGTAGCGCAGGCCCGTGGCCCCTCCCAACAGCAAATCCACCGTCTCGCTTGGCCCCATGTCGCCGTAGTCCGCGATGAACGCGGCCAGTCGCTTCGAGGCCCCCTGGTAGTCGTCCTCGCGGAGGTCGCGGACTGCCAGCGTGTAGTCCACCAACGGCCTGAGGATGGATGCGACTGCGGGAACGTCAGCCGATTCGCTGCTCGATCCATCGGCCAACTCGCCTGCCAGCCTCTCCAGTTCCGCAAATGGGACCCTCGCGTCGAGCACGAAAAGCAAGCGGCCGCGCGCATCGTACTGGAGATCGCCGTCGGGCAGCATCCCCGCCTTCACCAACCACGTCAATGCCTTTCTCCAATCGCCCTCGATCTCATAGGAGCGGCCCAGCCTGTATGCGGCGTCGTCCGCCCCGGGGTGTTTCGGGAAAACCCTGAGGAACTCGATCCATCCGGGGATCTCCCTCGACGGCTCGTACTGCTCCGCGCCGTATTTGAACGGCCATTCGTCGCCGCGCCACGGATCCCAATAATCCACGACGAAATAGGGGCGCCCGCGCACCCTCTCGTATGCGTCGAATCCCCTCGCGAGGTAGCTGCCCGGATAGCCCGATCTGATATCCCTGAGAAGGTAGTGGCTTCCCCAGAAATGAAGGCCAGGGGCCGCGCCGTCCCTCTCCACCTCGGCCACGAGCCGGCCGAGCGGCGCCCTCGACCCGGTCACCCGGTACATCTGGTAGAGAGTCTCTTGCCTCACCGCGGGTTCGCTGGATTTGGCCAGCGCCGAATCGAGCCATGCCCGTGCGCGTTTCTTCATTTCGTCGTCCGGGCCCCACCTGGCGAGATCGCCAACCTTATCGACGACCGCCACCTGCGCTCCAGGCTTGAAGTCGCTGAAACCTTGCTCCAATAGGGAAAGGACCTCCGCAGTGACGGGCTCCAGTTGGGCCACAGCCGCCTGCGGGTCGACGCCCGCCCGCTTGAGAAGGTCAACCGCCTTCTCCGCAGTCAGGACGCCCTTGCCTCGCAGCACGCATAGGATGAGATATTGCAGTCCATCCTCGTAATTGCCCAGCTCCCGCACCGCCGATTCCGCGTCCTGTTCGTTTATCAAGCGCGATAGGTGAAGATGAGCGGCCTGGTACGCCATGTACCGCTCGTCCCCCGGCTCGAGCGAGGCCAGGTAGTCCAACATCACTCGCGATGCGCCGGGCGCCCGGTCGGGGACGATCGAGAACAGGTCGAGCCAGAAAGCAAGTTCGCGCCCCGTCCGTTCGCCCGCCAGACCCTTCTCGATCCCGGCCAGCAGCGATTCTACGGGCAGACTCTTGAGGGTTTCCTTTTCCTTGTACTGAAAACCGCCGGGCTCGGGCGCGCGCCCATACACGTCTTCATCGTTGAAAGCGGCCAGGAACGCGCGCCTCGCCTCCCCAAGACTCGCATTGGCGAGACTCGCCGCAGCCGCGTTCTCCCGCCGTACGGCGGACCCCGCCCCGTCGCCGGGCGTGGACGGAGGCTCAACACCCGCACCACAACCCGTTATGAGCAGAATCATGGCCAGCGCGATTGTCCGGAATCGCTTCATCGACCCGATTCCCCCGATCCCTCGACTTGCAGGGCGACCTCGCCCACCCAGATCGGCGAGTTGCCGCCCATATCTCTTGCGGCGCCATTGAAGGAATTCCCCCGACGCAACATCCGCCCACCTCCAACCGGATTCTGTGGATTGCCGTGTGGGCGGGCTTCAAGCACGACCGAAGCCCCCCTGGCACAGACGGACTACCGCCCAGATCGCAAGCCCGACGACGGCTATCAACAGTAGTGGCGCGGCCACGAGTCCCACGAAAACTACCAGCGGTAACGCGATGAGGATCCACAGGAGCCGCAGGCCGAATCCCACGATGCCTAATAGTACTCGAAACGCCACCAGCACCGCGGACAGAACCAGCCAGACGAGCAACGCAAACACAATGGCGTTCACTACCGAATCACCTCTCGACGGGCGGGCGACGCCCGCAGATTAACGAAATGCCGCACGCGG
>JAHDPS010000035.1 GCA_018434225.1 Bacillota bacterium | reverse complement strand
CGCACAATAGATCGGCCTCTTCGAGGTAGTTCGTGGTGAGGAACACGGTGATCCCGTAGTCTCGCAGCCTTGCGACAAGCGTTCGCAGGGAACGAGCCGCTACCACGTCAAGGCCCACCGTCGGTTCGTCAAGAAACAGGATGTCGGGGTCGTGAATCAGTGCGGCGGAAATGGTCAGCGCCCGCTTCATCCCGCGAGAAAAACGCCTGAATAGATCGTTTCTTCGCTCGTACAAACCGAAGGTGTTCAGGAGTTCCTCGGCCTTCTCCCGGCGTCTATTGCGGGGTAAACCGTAGAGTTGTCCCATGAAGAGCAGGTTATCCATTGCGGTAAGGTCCTCGTACAAATTCGAGATCTCGGGGACCACGCCTATGTATCGCTTGGCTTCGACAATATCCGTGCGGACATCGAATCCGAAGATGCTCGCATTGCCCGAAGTCGGCTTCGAAAGGCCCGTCAGCATGCGGATTGTCGTGGTCTTGCCCGCTCCATTCGGCCCCAGGAAGCCGAACACCTCGCCGCCGTTCACGCTAAAGGTTATGCCCCCTACCGCTACACGATCCTCGTATTTTTTGGTCAGGCCATCCACCCTAATAACTGGGGCCGAGTGTTCCTTCGTCACCGACTCACTCCTCCCGCTTGGTCGCCGCTATCCGCCCTGCGGCTCTCTCCCGTGCGCATCCCGCCACCTCTTCGCCAGAGGTCCCAGCCATCCCAAGGAGCCCGCCGGCCGCATTCCGCAAGGCGTCTCTCTTCACGCTGTAGTGGGTCCAGTATCCGCGCTTCTCGCCCTCGACGAGTCCAGCCTCTCTCAACAACTTCAAGTGCTGGGAAACCGCGGCCTCCGATATCCGAAGACGGTGGGCGAGAGCGCGCACGCAATAATCGCGCTCCAGCAGCAGTTGTACGATGCTGAACCGCCTTTCATCGCCGAGGGCCTTGCAAACGCGCGCAATGTCGTCCAAGCGACCATTCCCCTTAAGTGTATCCTTAATTGGATGTTATCTTCCGTGGGCGCGGGTTGTCAAGGACGGTAATTCGCAGGAAGTTCTTAGACAGGGTCCTGGGGCACCAAAAGGGCACCAATTTGACACAGAATGGGAAATCTCGGGGGGATTCAAAACCCGCAATCCATTGAGGCCCTAGAATAAATTTGGCTCCTCGAACAGGATTCGAACCTGTAACCCTCCGGTTAACAGCCGGATGCTCTACCGTTGAGCTATCGAGGAGCGCAATCAGCGATACCTATTATAACCGACGCATACAGGCGAGTCAACAATCGTGGCCTGCGCATGACCAGCGCAGCGAGCGGGTGGGGCGGGTAGTGCCGGCGATCCGCCGGCTCAGTGGGCCCGCGTCGCCCGCCACGATATAGCCCCGTCCTTATCGAGGGAGGCTATCCCCGCTCCGAGATCCTCCGAGATGAACTTGGCGCTGCCCGCGATACTGAGGGTTACGCCGGCCCTTACGCCGGTCCCCACGCGGATGGTGCATCTCCCCGTTTCGGGCAGACCCTCCAACAAGGAAATCATGCGCTCGATGTATTTCCGCACCAGAGTGCCCGCCGGAGCGATGTCCGACCGCAATACGCGGCGCAAGGCGACCGTAGTCTCGTGGACGAGGCGACGCTCGCCCGCGGCCACCATCGTATGGGTCCCCATGTCCCCGCCTGCCAGGCCGAGCACAATTCCGGCCCCCGATAGGACCTGCCCTCCGCAAACCCAGTTACCGCGCGCCAGGATTCCCGCGCACGCCTCCGTCGATGAGTGAATAATGTACTCGCGGCACAGGACGGAGCCACCTGCGCGTACGTTGGATACCTCAATGAACCTGGCCCTTACGTCTCCAGCCGCGCGGATGCCGGGTCCCTCGCAGCCGACTATCCCACCACTGATCGAAACGTCGCCGCCGGCCGTCACCTGGGCTCCATCGATCCTTTCCGCAGCGACGTCCCACTCCGCGACGACACGAGAGCCGGAGTGAATGATCCCATTCACGATGATAGTACCGCGAAACGTAACGGTGCGCCCCTCCAGCACCTCGTCGAGTCTCATCACCGCCACAACGTCAATGAATTCCCCATCGAACCAGGCCTGACCATCTATGGCCGCGCGTATCACGGTCCCGTTCTCAGCCGTCTCGACGCACGAACCAATGGATAAGGCCGGTTCGGCGCCGGCCCTCGCCGGAATCACGCCGCCCGTCACATCAGTGCCGGCGGTCCCCCGCTCAGCGGATATAATACGAAGGAGGGGGGCTCCCCGCTCAACGTGGCGCTTGATCCAACCGTTCGAACCCGCCCCATCATCCTCGAACAATCGCTCGATGCTGCCGTCTCTCCCGTGGAAGGGCGGCGTAGCCCTGGCAAGCGTCGCCGTTCTACCCGCGACGTGGCAAGACGCCAGCTCCTTCACGGCCGCTTCGTCCACGCCGTGAACGACCCCGAAATCGCGCAGCGCCGATTCCACCGCGCGCCTGTCCGGAAACACGTCCTCCTTCCGTGCGTCCCCAGGCGCGTCCAGCCACGGGTATACTCGCGCTTCGGCGTTCAGTCTATCGTCGGATATCCTCACTAATACCCGGGCGATCTGTCCGAGCACGTGGACGGTCGCCACAGTGAACAGGGAGCAGACAGCCCTCCGTGAAACTCCCAGCACACTGCATATCTCGGATATCGTGAGTTCCTCGAAATGATACAGGGCGAGCAAGGTGCGCTCGTTCCGGGGTAACCTGGAGATGGCTCCCTCGAGAGCACGCCTGAGAGATCGATCCCCGGCCTCTCCGGAATCGCCGGTGGCGGACGGCAAACTCGCGCTCAGCAGCAGCGCCGCAACACTCATGCCTGCGAGAAGGCGCTCCTCTTTCTCTGAAGTCGCATCGGCGGAGCCGAGCATCTCAGATTGCCCGGGCAAGCTGTTTCTTTCTCGGAACCACACGCCGCACCTGAACAGTGAAGGCCCTACGACACGGTATATCGCGGCGTCCGATCCGAGAGAGCGACGCAGCCCTTCCAGGATGGCCCTCCTTACCCTGGAAGCGAGGAAACTATCGAATTGGACCCGGTACGGGGGGAGAGGCCCCTCAACCACCCTGAAAAGCTCCTGGATGGCGTAATCCACGAGCGTATCCTGGCTTATACCCGGCGGCAAATCCAGGGCGGCGCGTCCCACGGACCATTTCAAGACCGCGGCGCTGTCCACCATTAGTTGCGACCTCACACGGGGGTCCCTGGACCCGGCGTACTGTCGCCACATCCTATTCCGTTTTTCCGATTGCTCTTGCATTATGACCGCCCCGAGGAAATCGTCTCTCTATGTCGCCAACTATTCTAGAGCCGCTTACATAATCCTCCGGGGTGTTCCCGCAGGGCGCGACTATCGAAAAGGCCCCGCTGAGCGGGGCCGTTCGACCGTCTGCGCAAATGTCGCTACTCCAGGAAGTCCTTCAGTTTCTTGCTCCTCGACGGGTGCCTCAGCTTCCGGAGGGCCTTCGCCTCGATCTGCCTGATGCGCTCTCGGGTCACGCCGAACACCTGGCCGACCTCCTCCAGCGTCCTCGCCCTTCCGTCGTCTAGGCCGAACCTGAGCCTCAGCACCCTTTGCTCCCTCTCGGTGAGGGTGTCCAGCACCTCCTCCAACTGTTCCTTGAGGAGCTGAAACGAGGCCGCGTCCGCCGGGGCGGGGACGTCGTCGTCCTCGATAAAGTCCCCGAGGTGACTGTCCTCTTCCTCACCTATCGGCGTTTCAAGGGATACCGGCTCCTGGGCTATCTTCATGATCTCGCGTACCCGCTCCACGGGCACCGCCATCTCCTCCGCGATCTCCTCCGGGCTGGGTTCACGCCCGAGCTCCTGGAGGAGCTGACGCGAGATCCTGATGAGCTTGTTTATGGTTTCCACCATGTGCACGGGGATGCGGATCGTCCGCGCCTGATCCGCGATTGCCCTGGTTATTGCCTGTTTAATCCACCACGTGGCGTACGTGCTAAACTTGAAGCCCTTCTCGTAGTCGAACTTCTCGACCGCTTTGATCAGCCCGAGATTGCCTTCCTGTATAAGGTCGAGAAACAGCATGCCGCGCCCGACGTACTTTTTTGCGATGCTCACAACAAGGCGGAGGTTCGCCTCGATGAGTTTCCTCTTGGCCTCCTCGTCCCCCTGTTCTATGCGCTTCGCGAGTGCGACTTCCTCCTCGCCGGTAAGGAGAGGCACGCGGCCGATCTCCTTGAGGTACATCCTGACGGGATCGTCTATAGCGATGCCCTCGGGGACCTGGATCTCGGTATCCCCCGATTCCTCTTCAGCCTCGCGTGCTTCCTCCGCTTCGATGGGTTCGTCCTCCTTTGCGTCGACGACCTCTATCCCCAGGTCGGCAAGGGCCTCATACACCTCGTCTATCTGCTCGGGCGTCAGGTCAACCCCCTGTAGCGAATCCATGACCTCGGCATACGTGAGGGTGCCGCGCTGCTTGCCGATCTTGATGAGGTCCTGGACCCCTTCGATGGTGAGATCCTTCTTGCTCAAGTAAACTTACCTCCGCCGCAACGCGGGCTACAGGCTAGGCCGAACCCTTGACCTCACTGAGAAGACTCTGGTACTCCCGCATGAGGTCTACGCGCTGTTCCCTGTCCTGTGTATCGCAATTGCTTATCATTTCGCCCAGAGCTTCCAATCGCCTTTTCTTGAGTGAAACCAGGCAATCCCGGAAAACCCTCAGCTTGTCCCCCGGCACGTCCTCTTCGAGGGCCAGTGACGCCGCCGCGCTGATGAGCTCATCATCCTCTAAACGGTCTATCAGGCGACCTACTCCCGGCAAGCCGGACTCAGCGACTATACCCAGAATGTGGCGTCCGAGCCTCCCGAATACCGACCCCGAAAAATACTCGGGCTTAAGGGAGCGCACTTTTTCTTCCGCCACGCCCGTCAGCATCATCCGTACCAGGGTCTCTTCCGCCTTCAAGACCGCGGGCGTTACACCATCCCTCGAACCATCATGAACCAGTTTTTCTACAGATTTCTTCCGGTCTATAGTATGGAGGTGTTGCGCATTTTTATGCCGTTCCGCCTCGCTCTGGCTCGTTCTTGCTTTCTTTTTCACGACCGCCCACACAGAATCGGCTGGAACGCGCAACTCTCCGGCTATTTTTGAGACATACGATGATTGTTCGACTTCGTTGGTTATACTCCACAGGAACGGCGCCACCTTCTCGACCACCATTCCCTTGGCGGCCGGATCGGCCGTGCCCAGTTCCGCGACCGCTCTATCGAACACGTAGTCAACCACCGGTTTTGCCGATGCCACCAGCTCGCGAAACCGGTCGCCGCCGTTTTCGCGGACGAAATCATCCGGGTCCTTACCCTCGGGCGCCTGCGCCACCTTGACACGGACCCCGGCGGACTTGAGAATCTCGAGGCTCCTCAGGGTCGCCGCGGTCCCGGCGGAGTCGGAGTCGTAGCTCACAACGACCTCGCACCCGATCGGAGACAACGCCTGCACCTGCTCCTGGGTAAGCGCGGTCCCGCACGACGCTATGACGTTCCGCACGCCCGCGCCGTGACAGGTTATCGCGTCCATATATCCTTCGACCACAACGGCCTGATTCCGGCCGCGTATCGTCTCTTTCGCCAGATGCATCGCGTACCACACGCGGCCTTTCGTGTACACCGGCGTCTCGGGCGAGTTCACGTACTTCGGAGCGGGGGCGCCGTCCCTGCCATCACGGGTGATGCCCTCTATGGACCTGGCCCCAAAACCAAGGACCCTGCCCCTGTGATCGCACACCGGAAACATCAGGCGACCCCTGAAACGATCGTAGAAGCCGCTGCTCCGTTCCCCACCCTGTTCGCGGGGGTTCACCAGTCCGGCCGACACCAGCGATTCCTGGGGAATCCCGTCCTTGCGGGCGGCGGTCCCCAGGGCGTCCCATTCATCGGGGGCGAATCCGAGCCTGAACGTCGTCGCCAGGTCCGGAGACACACCGCGGGTACGGATATATTCTCTGGCCCCGGCGCCTTCCGGCCCGCCCAGCATCCGCTGGAAGAAGGACGCCGCCCACTCGAGGGCGTGCAGCATACCTTCCTTCTGAGCCCTTCGCTTCGACTCCTCCGGGTCCTCCCTGGCGTCCGGGATTTTTATCCCGGCCTTTTCAGCCAGCTCCCTGACCACCTCGG
>JAHDPS010000093.1 GCA_018434225.1 Bacillota bacterium | reverse complement strand
CTGGATGGCGGTGACGACAGGGATATTCAAGGGCCCCGCGCCCGTCATCCCCGTAATCATCGCCGGAAACCTCGCGCTGGTCGTCGTGTTCGCCCTCTCCAGGAAGATCAACCGCCTCGCAGGCGGGGCGCTCGCGGCTGTGGCGAAATACGCCGCGATGACGGCGGGCATCAAGTTGTTGGTCGCGAGGCAGATCCCGCTTAAACCCCCTATCGTTGTGGCGATGACGATAACCCAGCTGTACACGGCTATCGGCGGGGTTGCGCTCGCGCTCGCCGTCATGAAGGGCATGGAAGCCCTGGGGCGCTCGCGTATGACCGGAGGGCGGGACCAGGCATGAATCTGGCCGACGTTAAGAGGGTCCTTGGTGCCGAGGTGCTCTGTGGGTCGGACAAGCTGGACACCACTGTGTCCGCTGTATGCGCCAGCGACTTGATGAGCGATGTCCTGGCCTACGGTTTCGAGAGATCCCTAGTCCTAACGGGTCTGGTGAACGAGCAGGTGATTCATTCGGCGGAGATGATCGATGCCGCCGCCGTGGTGTTCGTAAGGGGGAAATTCCGTCAGGTCGGCGGCAGGGTAGTCGAGATCGCCAAGGAAAGGGGAATCCCCGTCCTGGTAACCAGCCGCTTCATGTTCGATAGTTGCGGCCTGTTGTACGCGGCCGGACTCAGAAGTTGCGCGGGATGTGGCGCCGGGCATGCCTGAGCCGCTCGTACTCGAGTTTCAGGTGACGGGCATGGACTTCCGGACAGCGGGCGAGGGGTCGTCCAGGCTGAAACGCACGCTCCGGGAGATCGGGCTCGATCCAGTCACCACCAGGCGTTGCGCCGTGTGCGCCTATGAGGCCGAGATGAATATCGTGATCCATGCGTGGCGCGGAACGGTTCGCGCCTGTATTACGCCGGAGGCCGTCGAAATCGTGTCGAACGATGAAGGTCCCGGCATACCGGATATCGAATTGGCCATGAAGGAGGGCTACTCCACGGCGCCGGCTCACATCAGGGAGATGGGTTTCGGAGCGGGCATGGGGTTGGCCAACATGAACAAGTGTTCCGATGAGATGAAGATAGAATCCGTTGTCGGAAAAGGCACCTGTGTCAGAATGACGATCGGGATCCCGAAGGACAGCCAGCGCCCATGATCGGCGGGACCGGAGGTACCTGGATGACCGGTTACTTTCACTCGGTTACCCTGGACGAAGAGAAATGCAAGGGATGTACGAACTGCATCAAGAGGTGCCCGACCGAGGCCATACGCGTCCGCGGCGGCAAGGCGGTCATAATTGAGGAGCGCTGCGTGGACTGTGGCGAATGCATACGTATATGCCCGAATCACGCGAAGACCGCCGAGACCGACACCCTGGAGAAGCTCAAGTGCTTTAAGAAGAGAATCGCGCTGCCCCCGCCCGCGTTGTTCGGGCAATTCGACGAGGACGTTCCCCCCGACGCGGTCATAGCCGCCCTTCTCGACATAGGGTTCGACGAGGTGTACGAAGTCGCGGCGGCGGCGGAAGCGGTGACCGTCGCCATTCAGGAATACATGAAGCACGGTGAGTATCGTAAACCGCTAATATCGTCCGCGTGTCCGGCCGTGGTCCGGTTGATGCAGGTCAAGTTCCCCAGCCTGCTTGAGAACATCATCCCCATCGAGACTCCCATGGAGATCGCGGCCCGGCTCTCGAAGGACGGGGCCCCGGCCGGTACGGGGGCGTTCTTCCTATCCCCGTGTCCCGCCAAGGTAACCGCAGTGAAACAGCCGGTAGGGCAGGATGTGTCGTCGGTCGACGGGGCGATTTCGATCTCCCTTATATACCCGGAGATCCTCAAACGCGTCTCAAAGCCGGGCGATATAACAGGTCTTCGGAGGGCGTCGAGGGTGGGATACTCGTGGGGCCGATCCGGCGGAGAGGCCCAGGTGGTATCCCCCAGGAGCACGCTCGCGGTGGACGGGATTCACAGCGTTATTACGGTCCTGGAGGAGATCGAGCGTGGTAGGCTTTCCAACGTTGAATACATCGAAATGCAGGCGTGTGTCGGCGGGTGCATCGGCGGCTGCCTGATGGCGCTAAACCCGTTTTTGGCGAGGGTCAGGCTGCGCTCCCTGGTCGTCGCGCTTAATAAAGAACCACCGGCTGTTGAAGAAGACAAGGCAAGGTCGCTGTATTCCAGCGGTTTCTACGATATGAAAGGCCGGGTACCGTCCAGGAACGTCATGGCTCTCGATAAAGACATCTCCAGGGCCATATCGAAAATGCGCGTCCTGGAACGCACACTGGAGGAGTTGCCGGGACTCGATTGTGGTTCGTGCGGGTCGCCCAGTTGCAGGGCCCTCGCCGAGGATATCGTCAGGGGCACGGCCGCCGAGACGGACTGCGTGTTCAAGTTGAGGGAACGCGTTAAGGATCTGGCGGAGCAGATGGTGGACCTCGCCAAGAAGATTCCGCCCGCAATGGGCGCCAAGAACCGTGACGAAGGGACGCAACTCAAGGAGAATAGGGGCGAAACAAAGACATGACCGTGGGAGAGATCGCACAGAGGCTCGGTTTCAAGGCTTTGGCCGGCGCGAATACAGGCTTGCTCGACAGGCAAGTTACGGGTGGCTACTGCTCCGACCTGCTCAGTGACGTGATGGCGAACGCCGAGGAAGGGGCGGCCTGGATCACAATCCAGACTCACAAAAACGTAATCGCCGTCGCGCTCTTGACCGGAGTGGCGGCCGTAATCATGACCGGCGGAAGACGGCCGGACGAGGAGACGCTCGCGGCGGCGGAGGCCGAAAAGGTCGTGTTGCTCACCACCAGCAAGGGGTCGTTCGAGGTGGCGGGGGAGTTGTATTCGCTCCTGCGGGGGTAGGCCCGTGGCGCTTTTATGGTACAGTGCGGACCTTCATGTCCATACGGGGCTCTCGCCTTGCGCTAATGATGATATGTCGCCGAACAAGATAATTATCGCCGCGGCGGAGGCGGGAGTCTCCATACTGGGGATTACCGATCACAACTCGGCCGAAAACGTCGCGGCGGTTATGAAGGCGGCCGAGGGATCGGGGATTAGTGTGTTGCCGGGAATGGAGGTCCAGACGAAGGAGGAGGTACATGTAATCTGCCTGTTCGATGACGCGGAACGGGCCCTTGGGTTGCAGGAATTCGTGTACTCCAGGCTTCCACGACTGCCGTACTCGCCGGGGTTTTTCGGGCGACAGATCGTCTACGACGCCGACGGCTCCGTACGAGGGGAGTGCGCGCGACCCCTATATGCGGCCGCGGACGCCGGTCTGTCGGAACTGGCTGATGAGGTCGGGAGGCTCGGCGGACTGATGATTGCGGCCCACGTCGACCGGCCCGCGTTCAGCGTGCTCGGGACCCTGGGGTTTATTCCACAGGATGTCCCGTTCGCCGCACTGGAGGTAAGGAGGCGCGGCGCCCTCGGAGAGGTGCGCGGCTACGCGCAGGTGTCGTCGTCGGACGCGCATTGCCTGGAACACGTGGGCATGTCGACGACCGCTTTCTACGTTAAGGAGGCCACCGTGGAGGAATTGACGATGGCTTTCAGGGATGAAGCCTTGCGAAGGGTGGTGGTGCTCGAGTAGTGTGTGTGGTCAGGTTCGTCGGGAAGGAGGAGAAAACTTGGCAATCGCAGAGGCGAATATGTGCCAGGAAGAGGTCGACAAGAGAATCGAGGCAGCAATAGCCAAGTACAAGGGGGTGCCCAGCGGGCTCATCCAGGTCTTGCACCAGGTGCAACTCGCGTACGGGTACCTGCCGAAGGACGTGCTCCTGAGGGTCTCACGGGGGCTGAACGTGCCGCTCAGCGAGGTGTACGGGGTGGCGACGTTCTATGCGTTCTTTTCCTTGAAACCCAAGGGAAAGTACAACATCCAGGTATGTAAGGGGACCGCGTGTTACGTCCGGGGATCCGCGAAGGTGATAGAAAGACTCGAGAAGGAGCTGGGCATCAGCGCGGGCGACACCACTGATGACCACAAGTTCTCGATAGAAGTGGTCAGGTGCCTTGGGGCATGCGGCCTAGGACCAGTGTTGATGATCGGCGAGGACGTGCACGCGAGGCTGAAGCCGGACATGGTACCCGGCATCCTGGCCAAGTACAAGTAGGGAAGGCTGGTATGTCGCGTGGAGGAATTGGCCCTTCACATACTGGACCTCGTGACCAATTCGATCGAGGCGGGATGTACTCGGGTCATCATCGGGGTAGATGAAGACATCCACAGCGACAGCCTGACCATTACTGTGGAAGACAACGGGAGAGGGATGGATCGGGACCTGCTTACCAGGGTCACGGATCCGTTCGCGACCACCAGGACCACCAGGAGAGTGGGACTGGGCATCCCTCTTCTCGCCGAAGCCGCCGGGATTTGCGACGGCGGCGTCACGATAGACTCCAGAAAGGGCCGCGGCACGCGCGTCATCGCGCGGTTCAGGTACAGCCACATAGACAGGATGCCGCTCGGTGATATGCCCGCTACGCTGACGGCGATACTGGGCGGGAACCCCGGACTAAGGGTGATATACGAGCACTCGGTGAACGAGAGGCGGTTCACCCTGGACAGCGAGGAGATACAAAGCAAGCTGGGGGATGTACCTGTGAGCGACCCTATGGTTCTAACCTGGTTGAGAGGTTATCTGAAACAGAGTTTAGACGAAATCGGAGGTGCGAGGGATGAAGTCTCTGGAGGACCTCGAAAGGATCCGCAAGGAAGTACAGGAGAGGATGAGGGTCCGCGAAGGTGAGAAGGAGACCAGGATCGTGGTAGGTATGGGCACGTGCGGCATAGCGGCCGGCGCTCGGGACGTGATGTCCGCCATACTCGCCGAGCTGGCCGCGCGAGACATCACCGACGTGACGGTAAGCCAGACGGGTTGCGTGGGCCTGTGCGAATACGAACCACTTGTGGATGTGATCAGGCCGGGCGAGGAGAAAGTCACCTACTCCTATGTGAACGCGGACAAGGCGCGCCAGATAGTGAACAGGCACGTAGTCAACGGGCAGATAATCGGGGAGTGGGTAATCGCCAGGAAACAGTAGATCGAAGGGGGTTTCGCACATGGAATTCTACCGCTCCCATGTCTTGGTTTGCGCCGGGGCCGGGTGCGTGTCGTCCGGATGCAAGGCCGTAGAATCGGCCCTCATAGATGGCCTCAAGAGATTCAACCTCGAAAAAGAGGTCAGGGTCGTCGAGACGGGCTGCATGGGGCCGTGCGACATGGGGCCCATATTGGTCGTTTACCCGGAGGGAGTGTTCTACCGAAAGGTAAAACCCGAGGACGTGGGGGACATTGTCGAACAGCACCTACTCAAGGGGCGCATAGTTGAGCGCCTCCTGTACACGACCCCCGGGACGCGGGACCTGGTGCCGAAGATCGAAGAGATAGACTTCTTCACGAAGCAAACGCGCATCGCGTTGCGGAATACGGGCATCGTCGACCCTGAGTCCATCGAGGAGTACATCGCCAGGGACGGCTACGCCGCACTCGGCAAGGTGCTCTCGACGATGAAGCCGGAGCAGGTAATAGATGAGATTAAAAGATCCGGTTTGAGGGGGCGCGGCGGCGCCGGGTTCCCCACCGGGATGAAGTGGGAGTTCACCGCGAAGGCCGAGGGAAAGCCCAAATTCGTCGTGTGCAACGCGGACGAGGGTGACCCGGGGGCGTTCATGGACAGGTCCGTCCTCGAGGGCGATCCCCATTCCGTCATCGAGGCGATGGCGATATGCGGGTACGCCATAGGGGCCAGCCAGGGCTACGTTTACGTGCGGGCCGAATACCCGTTGGCCGTGGACAGGCTCGGCAAAGCCATCGAGCGGGCGAAGAAATACGGGCTGTTGGGAGACAACATCTTCGGCACGCCGTTCAGCTTCGACCTGGAGATAAGGGTCGGAGCGGGCGCGTTCGTTTGCGGCGAGGAGACCGCGCTGCTGGCTTCCATCATGGGCAAGCGCGGCGAGCCGCGCCCGCGGCCGCCGTTCCCCGCTCAATCGGGGCTCTGGGGCAAGCCCACCGTCCTGAACAACGTCGAGACTTGGGCCAACATCCCTGTCATCATTCTCAAGGGCGCGGATTGGTTCGCGTCACTAGGGACGGCCAAATCCAAGGGCACCAAGGTGTTCGCGCTTGCGGGTAAGATCACCAACACGGGCCTCGTCGAGGTGCCGATGGGAACCCCGCTCGGGGAGATAATCTACGACATCGGCGGCGGCATACCGAAGGGAAAGAAGTTCAAGGCGGCGCAGACTGGCGGCCCTTCCGGCGGATGCATACCGGCGCAGTACCTGAACACGCCCGTGGACTATGATTCGCTCGCCCAGCTGGGCACGATTATGGGATCCGGCGGGCTGATCGTCATGGACGAGGACACTTGCATGGTCGACATGGCCAAGTTCTTCCTCGAG
>JAHDPS010000341.1 GCA_018434225.1 Bacillota bacterium | reverse complement strand
TCGGGGCTCATGCCGGTGCCCGCTATGGTTCCGACGCCCCCCGCCTCAGCAACGGCCGCGGCCAACACTGCTGTGGATATTCGTACAGCCATACCGCCCTGGACAAATGGGAAACGAGGGATCCGGTCGCCGATTCTGAGCATGGGGAGTTTCACTAATGTAACCCTCGCTTTTTCTCAAGTGCATTAGCACCTGGTGTTATGGGTAAATCATACCCCCGCGTACGCCGGTTGGCAAGCGATATTGAGCGATATTGTATGTACTGAGCCATACCTGCTGGAATCCATTCTGATACCCGTTCTTCCTGGATCGGACCTGGCACAGCATCAGATGATCATACATAAGATCGTTCAACTGGAACTCCGGAAGGTGGCTTACGGTGTCGTACTGTGGTGGAAATCCGCTGCGACCGGCTTGCCGGCCGATGGCCTGCTATCCCGCGGGGGTGGCCGCGGTCGCGCATATCAGGGGCGGCCCCTCCGCGCAAACACCATAGTAATCGCCGAGGACCGGCACGCCGCCGTACAGGCCGAACAGTTGATGCAGTCGACGTGCGACCCGAACCCGCGTTCCACCATCTTTCGCACATCCAGGCTCATCGGGCAGGCGGCGTTACATCGACCGCAGCCAGTGCACCGGCCGCGCTCGTTGACCCTGACGTGGAGATGAGGATAATTCACCAGCCGTGCAACGTAAGAGCACAGTGACGCAGGCGGCGACAGGAAACACAGATGGTGACAGAACGCCCGCTTCCCCAGGAGAAGCGCCACGATGGCGGCAAGCAGCGTAAAGCCCAGCCAGGCGATGTGGGCTTCCCTGTCGTACGGCGGGAACCCGGGGTTCTCGAAGAAGACATCCACTTTGCGGTAGCCCCCGCCGCGTACGGCGATACAGACCGCGCCGCCGATCCACGCGGCCGCCGCCAGGTACCTGATCGCCCCAACGAATCGTAGCCCGATCAGCGGTTTCTGTATCGCGAAGTCGAGTGATTCCTGCAACCCGCCCAGGGGACAGGCATAAGCGCAGAACACTCTGCCCAGCGCCATGGATACGAGGAACACGAGAATCCAGAAGATGACCCCCGATGAGGCGACGCCGTTGTAGGTCGCCCACAGGGCGAGGACCGGCGAAATGTAGGTAAAGGTCACGGGGAACATCAGGAACGACAGAAACAGCAGTAGCCTCCGAACTCTCTGAGAGCCCACCCCATCTCATCCTCCCCAGGCGATTCCGGGCCATCGACTATCTAGGCGAATAAACGAACCCCGAGCGCAAGCAGGTACTTGGCGAGATTAACCCCCGAAAAGGGATCCTCTCCGAGCACTCTCCTCAGCCTTTCCAGGCGGTAATTCAACGTGTTCCTATGGATGAAGAGTCTGCTCGCGGTCCTCGCGGAATTCAGCCCCTCCCAGATGTGAACGAACATCGTATGCAGGAGTTTACTCTGGTGATTCCGATCGTACTTCAGTACGGGTCCCAGAACAGTGCCGCTGAAATCGCGGTACACCGTGTTGCCTGCCAGTTCCTCCATTATGATGAGGTGTCTAACGTTATCGTAGTGGATGATGGACGGTTTGTCGCAATAGCCGAGTTGCGCAGATAGGATCCTGTGAATCCGAATGGCATTACATGCTTCGTTGTAGCTGTTGTGCAGGAACTCGACACCCGACTGGCCCGATCCGACGCCGACCATGAAGTCGCTCTTCCAGTTCTGGAGCGATCTCACGGTTGATTGCAGGTGATTTCTGGGGCCGGGAGCGGGCTCCGGGATTACGATCACGCTGTTATGCTTCACGGCGCACACGTCTTCCGGGTTCAAGCGTTTCAAGGTGTCGAGCATGTACTTGCACGCCGAACCCGGGTCCGGCTCGTCCTGATCCCAGGCGACAACCACGACGTGCCTTTTGTTCCGCATATTGAGGCCCACGAGTTTTCCGCGTTCCACTATGAGGTCCGCGGACGATAGGTTTCCGGCAAGAATATCGCTGACGAAGTCGTTCTGGTACCTGGATTCAATCCTCTGGATCTCCTCTCCTCGTCTTTGAACGATATTGTACATTTTCAGGGCGATCGATACGAACATCAACCGGCCCTTTCCAGGCACGTTCCCCGGCTTGCAGGTTATCAGAACGTACCTGGACGATTGTCTCGGCGGACCCGTCACCTGCGCCACCAGAACGACCTCGCCCGTGTCCATTTCGATCCTGGCGATGCCGTCCATCGCCGAATACTCCCGGGATTCGTATTTTCGGCGGCATTCCTCCAGCAGTCCCGCATCGGCCTCGACCCCTCCAGGCGGCACATGCTCCTCAAGGCGATGGAACGCGGAGTCTACCAGGACCACCGCGAGTCCCAGGCGCGTGGAAAGCAGCTTGGTTACCGATACATAATCGCCAAGGTCCGTAGCAATATCGATGCCGTCCGCCGCCTCCATTATGCTTACCGCGAATTTCCTCATGGCCAGCTCTTCCATGATCGGCTTGATCAAATCCCCGTAAGTCATCTCCGTGTCCCGCGCTTCAAACAGCGGCAGGTTCATCTCCTCGGCCTTCCCGATGAGTTCCGCGGAGATGGAGTTCAGGTACATCCCGGTGTAGAATATCACGATGCCCGCGCCGGCTTTCCGCGCCAGAGCCTCGATCAATTCCACCTGTCTCTCCGGCTTATCCCTCAATCCAAAGAAGGCGGTGACTCCCAGTTCCCCCCCTCTCGCCCACGAACAGGCATCGGGCACTTCGATCACGCTTACGACCTCAATCTCCCGGTCGAGACCGTTCTTGCCAGCCAGCAGCGTGCACCCATCCAGGTAGCCCAGGTCGATGGCATCGCGAACCGCGAGTCCCATGCCGTCAGCCTCCTTAGCGGGAACCGCTTTACGACCTTGTTCGGGGGCATACGGCGTGCCGTGGCGAGACTCCTCCATCCGGAGCGTAGGAGCGCGGAAATCACGGCGGTCCGGAATGCGTGAAGAGCGGGAAGGCGGCCTTCCGCCCTCCCGCTCGAGGTGGTTGCGGCATGATTGTCGTTTCTCCGATGCTATGCCACCCTTATGCACTCTCCGGTATAGCCGATTTTCTCGAGAATGTGCTTCCAACACGAGAACCCATCTTGCTTCTTCCACCAGTTCGCGGGGGCCGGAACCCCTAGTACGCTTATGTTTTGACCCCCGGCTGTC
>JAHDPS010000010.1 GCA_018434225.1 Bacillota bacterium | reverse complement strand
TGTGAAGGCCGCGGGGGCTCAATTCGCGCGAGTGAAGACGGGTGTCGACGCGGTTCAGGCCGCAAGCAGGGAGGCATTGAGATCCGTGGACGCGTCGGCGGCGATAGTCGAGGAAAGCACCGCAGCCGCCGAACAGATGTCGGCGTCGAGCTCGCAGGTGCTCGCGTCGGCGGGGCAGATCAGTAGGGCGGCCGAGCGTAACGCCGCTTCAATTGAAGAAGTGGCGGCCGCGGCGGAACAGGTGAACTCCTCGATCGACGAGATGGCGAACTCAGCGCAGTCCCTCGCCAGTATGGCTCAGGAACTGAGCTCGATCGTATCCGCGTTCAGATCCTGAGTGACGCCGCTATTTCCCGGCCAGGTCGAGTATTTGCGCGGGGCTGTGGAGAACATGAGTAGCGCGGATCCCCTCCGCCGTCTTCGCCCCCCACAGCGCCAATCCGAAGGCCACTCCAGCGGCGATCGCGCTTCCGGCGTCGTATAAGGTATCGCCGACGTACATGGTCCTCGCCCTGTCCGCCCCCGCGACATCGAGGAATTTCAAGAGCGGTTCCGGGGAGGGTTTGTGCCTCTCGGTGTCATCCGCGCAGACAACCACCTTGAAATAACCGTTCAACCCGAAAGGCGAGAAGCCGTGAGCGAACTCCTCCCTGGTCTTGGACGTCACTATCCCCATCGTGACCCCGTTCTCGAACAACCTCGCGAGCGTGTCCTCGATTCCATCGAAAGGCCTCACAGAGTGGGAGCAGTCTTCGAAATACTCGATCCATTTGCGGCTCGACCGGCGAAGATCGGCCACGCCGAGCCTCCTGAGAGTATCCTCGCCTGGACTTCCGAAGGCGAATCGCAACTCATCCGGGGTGAGCTCCCTGTTGACATCCTCCAGCGCCAGTCTTCTGAGCGAGCACATGAGGGCCTCCTCCGTGTCGAGGAGGGTACCGTCGATGTCGAAAGCGATGTAGTCGTACATGGTGATTTCCTTCGATGGGCTGGGGGCTGTCTCCTTCAGGAAGCGCGCGGCGTCAACCAGCGGGGGCGGTGCGAGGCCGGCTACTTGGGTTTCGGGGGGTTTTCAGCCAGATCCGTCCTTGCGGGCATGGGGACGATACCGAGGTCGCGCAACCGCCTGGTCATGATCCCGCCGATGCGGCCGCTCTCGGCAGCGGTCAATTCCGCCCATCCCCTGCGCCGCACCTTCCCCATGAGACCGAGTTCGTGCGCTACCTCCATCTTGAGGTCGTCGTACGGCCCCTTCTTCCGGGGCTTCGCTCTCTTGCGTTTCCCTCGAACGGCGCCGGAGCGAGGCGCCCCGACCCTCCGCTTCGTCACCATCCACTCACCCCCTCAGGGAAGAATCCCTGGTAAGTGAGCATGCCCGCCCCCGGCGCGGTCTATGTACATCGCGATCGGCTCAGCGCTCGATCAGTACATCCAGCCTGGACAGGACCTCTTCCAGGGTCTCTTCAGGAATCCTGCGGACCGCTTTCCGGATTGCTCGTGGCCGACCCGGGGATCCAGCGACAACCATATCAGATCCCCGCGATCCGGAACGTACTCGGGCAACCTACCAGGCCTCCTTACCGGAAGGAGCACCGGCATCCACCTCGCCGTGGAGGTTGGATTCTCTTATCCCTTCAAGCATTTCCTCGAGCGAGTACCTGCGTATAGCCGGCTTAATGATGATCTCTTTGCCCGTCGACAGCAGGTCGACGCTGGAGCCGTATTCTATTCCCGCTTCCCTGGCGATAGCGCTGGGGAGTCTCACAGCAAGGCTGTTGCCCCACTTTCGCACCCTGACTCTCATGGGTCGACCTCCGTCCCAACGGCGTGTCTACAATGTATCTACGTCCATCATACGCCGCTCGGGAGACCGGTCAACTGATTTCCGCCGTCGTCACCGGCCGATCGGCGCTTTCCATCATAGCGCGGCCTGCCGGGCACACGTCTCCGAGCGGGCAATCGCCGCAGCGGGGCTTGCGCTTGCCACAGAAATGCTTGCCCAGATGGACGAGAAGGGCGTGGTACTCGTTGTACATTCGCGGATCCTTTGGGAGGCCGCTCATGAACATGTTTCGGACCCCATCGTAAGGGGTCCCGGGCTTCACAAAACCCAACCTGGTCATGGTGCGCACGGTGTACGCGTCGACCACGAACGTGGGCATGTTGCCCGCGTACAGCATTATCGAGTCCACTGTCTCGGGACCGAGCCCCCACACGCCCAGCAAATCCTCTCTGAGATCATCCAGTGGGGTGCGGAACATGGCGTCGAGATCCCCTCCGTGCGCGCTCCAGAGGTACTCGAGGAACGACTTGAGTTTCTTCGCCTTCTGGCGATAGTAGCCGGTCGACCTCACCAGCAACGCTATCGCCTCCTCCCCTATGTCGCGCATGCTGCGGGGATCGAGCAGATCAGCCCGCTCTAGGCAGTCGATCGCCCCCGCCACGTTTCTCCACGACACCGACTGGGTGAGGATCGCCCCAACAATCACCTCGAACGGCGTATCGGCAGGCCACCAGTGCTGCTGGCCAAAACGCGAATAAAGCCTATCGTAGACGTCAACGAGCGTCAAACCGCTCCCCCCCCAAGTGAACCTGTCGGCCCGGTTCACGCGCCTTTGAAGTATCCGCGGGCAAAACGGCTCAATCTGCTCAAGCCCTCCTCCAGGCTCTCCCGCGCGTAGCCGAATCCGATCCTGAAGTGGTTCTCCACATCGAAACACGATCCCGGGACCAACAGCACGTCTTCGGATTGGATGAGCTTCGTGCAGAAGTCCTCCGATGAACACGGGGACGTGAACCACGGGAACGCCACGACACCCTCATTGGGCGATGCCAGCCCGAAGAATTCCTCGTTGTCGCGAGCCCAGTTCATGAGGACTTCGTAGTTCTCACGGGCGATCCGCCTGTTCCTGGACAGGATCTTGGTGGCGTTCTCGAATACCACCCTCGCGATGAGTTCGGAGGGTTTCGCGGAACATATCGAGACGTAATCCCTGTGTTCGGCACACCTGCGGATAATATCGGGCTTGGCGGCTATCCAGCCTATCCTGGCGCCCGAGAGGCCGAACGCCTTAGAGGCCGACCCGATAACTGTGGCGCCGGGCAGGAATTCCCGGACGGACGGAGATGGTTCTCTACCATCCAATCTCAGTCCCCGGTACACCTCGTCGCTGTGAACGACTATACCGCGCTCCCCGGCTATCTCGCATATCCTGCGCAATACCGCGGGATCGGGCGCTATCCCCGAGGGGTTGTGGGGGAAGTTCAACACGATGAGCCTGGTGTCGCGGTCGATGAGATCCGCCAACTCCCGCACGTCAGGAATGAAACCGTTCTCCTTGCGAATGGCCCACCTCTTTACCCTGGCCCCCAGCGCAGAGGGTATCTCGTAGAGCTGCTGATACGCCGGGTGGACGACTATGACCCCATCGCCGAGGTTCACGGCTGCGGCGAACGCAAGGTAGTTGGCCTCGATGGCCCCGTTGGTCACCAGGACGTCCTCCGCGGACAAGTCCGGGTACATGGAGGCGATGGCTCGCCTCAGTCGAGGGTCGCCACTGGAATCGGTGTAACCGAGGCTCATCTCGTCGAGTTCGAGGGGCAGATCGTGCCCGGTAATCCGGCTGATCTCGTTCACGGTCAGGGGCTTGATGCAGCTCTCGGCTATGTTGAACGCGACCGAGAACTCATGGGCCGAGAACCAGCGCTCCACCTGAAAGGGCTGCGGTCTCATCTTGCGGTCCTTCCTACTTCATGGCCGCCACAGGATACCTTCGTTAACCGCCGACAGGTTCTTGCATCCAGTCAT
>JAHDPS010000135.1 GCA_018434225.1 Bacillota bacterium | reverse complement strand
GTGCCCAGGGCGATGGCCCCGCGGACGCGCGATAGGACTGTCTCGACGGCGGCATCCAGCGGACCGGCCATGTCGCAGCCGGCGGCCCTTGGGTGACCGCCGCCGGAGAAGAGCGCGGCAACCCTGCTCACATCCACGAATTCGCGCGAGCGGAAGGTTACCCGCACGCGGCCCTCATCGATCTCCCTGAAAAGGATCCCCACCTCGACCCCTTCCACCATCCTCGCATTGTTGACTATGCCCTCGGTATCCTCCGGCCCCGCTTTCGCGTCGAGCAAGTCCGCCATGGTGAGGCTCATCCAAGCGATCCTGCCGGAGTCGTCGATCCGGAGGCTCGAAAGCGCCCTGGACAGGAGGATAGTTGCCGAAAGGGATCTCGTTTCGTAAACTTCTTCCGCTATCTTGCTGGGTTCCGCTCCGGCGGAAACGAGGTCCGCGCATATGGCGAGGCTCCGCGCCGTCGTGTTCGTGAAGCGGAAAGACCCCGTGTCCGTCATTATAGCGGTGTATAAACAGGTCGCTTCATCCGCGGTTAATCCCCAGCCCAAGCTCTTGATGATGGAGTATACTATCTCGCCGGTGGCCGACGCGGACTCATCGATCAGGTATTGATCACCGAAGTAACTGTTGGACACATGGTGATCGATGTTGACGACAATGTGCGCCCCCGTGATGGCCTCCGCAGGACAGCTGCATCTTGATGGATCGGTAGAATCCATCGAGACGAGGACGTACCGGCTGGAACGCGCCGAGAACCCGCTCACATTGGAAACACCGGGCAGAAACCGATACCTGGCGGGCACGGGATCATCGAGGACCACATCCGCCCGCTTGCCTCTCCTCCTGAGAGCGAGCCCGAGCGCCAGGCAGGACCCCATAGCATCCCCGTCCGGAAGTACGTGCGTCGTGAGCACGAATTCTCGATCGTTTCGAAATATCTCGAGCAGGGAGGCGGATGGGGGGATCACCTTGGATTCCCTTCTTGCTCCCGGAGGATCCTGGTGATCCTGACTGAATGCTCGATGGATTCATCCAGGCGAAACAGGATCTCGGGAGTATGGTGCAGCCTTACGCGCTTGCCCAGTTCCGACCTTATGAATCCCGATGCGCTCTCCAGCCCCTTGATGGTATCGGCCTTCTGGACCTCGTCCCCCAGCACGCTCACAAACACCTTCGCGTGCCTGAAGTCGCGCGACACCTCCACGGCCGTGATACTCGCGAACCCCACTCTCGGGTCCTTTATCCCATGATGAATAATATCGCTAATCTCTTCCTTAATCGCTTCAGCGACGCGGCCGCCCCGCAACGACATACCGACCCCCCCTGGTTACCAGAGCCTGACCTCGCTATGACTCAGTATCCCGTCATAGTTGTCCTCGACCCATCGGACGACGCGCGAGAGCACCTCGTTGGCTATGACGGCATCGTTGCTCACACACGCAACGCCCACGCCCGCCCTCTGCCACGAATCCAGGTGATCCACCTCGGCCACCGCTACGCCGAACTTCGAGCGGAGGCGGTCGATCAGGCTCCTCAGGATCCTGCGCTTGCCCTTGAGAGAATCGTTGCCCGGCAGCGTCAGATCCATCCTGAGCGCCCCAACTACCACGTTCAGAACCCCCATAACGGTTCCGATCAGGCCGGAACCTCCTCCATCACGAAGGCCTCCAGGATGTCCGCCTCTTTGATGTCCTGGAACTTCTCAAGGCTTATGCCGCATTCGTATCCCGAGGCGACCTCCCGTACGTCATCCTTGAACCTCTTCAAGGAGTCTATCGCCGCCTCGCAGACGACCACGCCGTCGCGCACCACTCGAATAGTAGAATTTCTGGTAATCTTGCCCTCAACCACGTAGCAGCCCGCCACGTTTCCGACCTTCGGAACCTTGAACAGTTGGCGAACCTCCGCGCGACCGAGCACAGTCTCCTTCATCTTTGGCTTGAGCATGCCCTTCATCGCGGATTGAATATCATCCACCGCGTCGTAAATAATGCGGTAGGTCCTGATGTCCACTTTCTGGTCCTCCGCCACCCGCCTCGCGTTACTGTCCGGGCGCACGTTGAACCCTATCACTATGGCGCCGGAGGCCGCGGCGAACATGACATCCGACTCGGTAATACCCCCGACACCGCCGTGAATGATGTTCGTCTTGACCTCGCTGGTTTCGAGTTTATCGATCGCCTGTTTCAGCGCCTCGGCGCTACCCTGCACGTCCGCCTTCACGACTATCTTGAGCTCCGGAATCTCGCCCTCTCTAACCCTGCTCGCAAGGTCTTCAAGGCTCATCCTGCTCGACATCTGCATGTCGCCTGCCCTCTTCCTGGTGCGACGGGCCTCGGCGACTTCCTTCGCCGTCCTCTCATCCTCGACAACCTGTAAGACATCGCCGGCCCCCGGCACCTCGGAAAGACCCGTGACCTCCACGGGCATCGAGGGAGGAGCCTTCTTGACGGGCTTGCCGCGGTCGTCGACCATCGCGCGGACCTTCCCCCAGGCCTGCCCAATCACATAGTGGTCCCCGATCCTGAGCGTTCCGTTCTGGACAAGGACTGTTGCCACTGGGCCGCGTCCCTTGTCCAGTTCGGCCTCAATTACGGTCCCCGTCGCCTTCCTGTCCGGATTCGCCTTCATGCCGTGGAGATCGGCCACGAGGAGGATCATGTCGAGAAGATGGTCTATGCCGGTGCCCTGCCGCGCGGACACGGGGACGAACACGGTATCCCCGCCCCATTCCTCGGGAACGAGACCCTTGTCGGTGAGTTGTTGCTTGACCCTGTCCGGCTTCGCATCGGGCTTATCCATCTTGTTAATGGCCACGACTATCGGGACCTTGGCGTCCCTGGCGTGGTTCAGCGCCTCGATCGTCTGAGGCATGACCCCGTCGTCGGCTGCCACCACGAGGACGGCTATATCAGTCACCTTCGCGCCCCGGGCCCTCATCGCAGTGAACGCCTCATGGCCGGGGGTGTCCAGGAATACGACCTTCCTATCCTTCCAATCCAACACGGAAGCGCCGATGTGCTGGGTTATCCCGCCGGCTTCCCTGGCCGCGACGTTAGATTCCCTGATGGCGTCGAGCAACGAGGTCTTGCCGTGATCTACATGTCCCATGACGGTCACGACCGGTGGCCTGGGCCGCAGGGTCTCCTCCGGATCCTCCTTCAATAGATCCGCATCGAGGAGTTCCTCTTTGGTCATCTCGGGCTGTTTCTGAGTAACCTCGTATCCCATCTCCTGGGCGGCTATCGCAGCCGTCTCCATATCGATCTCTTGATTGATGCCGGCCATCACGCCCAGAGATATGAGCTTCTTTATCACGTCGGCCGCTCGAAGTCCCATCTTGACGGCCAGATCCTTCACTGTAAGGGGGCCTTCCAGGTGGACTACGCGGGGTCCCCGCGCAACCGGCTTCTGTTCGCGCATGCTCCCTGGCCGCGACGGGCGTTGCAGCAGTTCGCCCCTTCTGGACTGGGGCACCTTGCGTTCGCTCCGTGAGTACTGTCCTTGCTGGAAAGGCTTCCGCTTGCCCCTGCCTCCCTGTTGAGGCCTGGGCGTCGAGGCGGTTGTCATAGCCGGCCGGCCCTGCATCGGCCCTCCGTGCCTGGGCGGCTGCCAGCCGGGGCGCTGGCCCCCACCAGTCGGCGGAAATCTACCCGGCCCCGCCGGCCTACTGTAAGGCGCCTGGGGCCTGGGTGCGGGCTGCCTCCCCTGGCCCTGGTATCCACCCTGGTAACGAGGCCCTCCCGTAGGTCCGGGGCGCCCGCGATATCCTTCCCCCGGGCGAGGAGGCGGCGCGCTCGGCCGTCCCATCGGTCTCTGGATACTCTGGCCCTGGGGACGACTCGGCCCAGGCGCGATGGGCTGCCTCGGGATCGCGCTACTAACCGGCTCCACAGGCGCCGATGTGGTGGGTGTAGCCTGCGTAGCGGGTGGTGGAGCCGCAGGAATCGCTCCCTCATCCGGCGCCGCTGGTTTTATGATTTCCGGCGGTTCGACGCGGGGAGCGGGCGGTGTTCCTATCTGCGGGCGAACGGGCGGTCTCGCGCCAACCCGCATCCCCGGTTGGGCCGGACCTAATGTCGATTGCGGCGCACCCGCGGACTGCGGCGGCGGCATATGCCTAGCGAACGGCCGCATGGCCGGTCCCTTGCCGATGACCCTGCCAGGTGTCGCTTGTCTCGGAGTGTGTTGCGGTCTCTCGATCTCGCGCTCCTGCGCCTTTACCTGCGGCCTCGGTATCGGCGGCCTAACGGGCTGCCTTTCAGGCCTTTCGATGCGGTCCTTCTTAGGCTTTTGCAGTCGCACCTTGCCAGTCAGAACATCTCT
>JAHDPS010000053.1 GCA_018434225.1 Bacillota bacterium | reverse complement strand
CTTCGATCCCGCCGGTCACTGGATGTTTCCTGGGAGACGATAGGGAGCAGGCGCTTCTCAGCACCGACTTCGAGAGGTGCCGGCCATCCGCCCTGTTGATGGGGGCGCATGATTCCGCGCCCGACTCCATTGGACCGTGACGCCTCGCGCCGGCCATGCTATACTCTGCTGGGAGTCAGGGGAAGCGGGGTGTGAACGGCCTTGTTGAAGTCTCACCGATCCGAGGTATGGCTCTGGTCCGGGCTTATCGCCGTGGCTGTGTTGCTGTACCTCTTGCACTACATGATTCTTCGCGATGCGAGGCAGGTGTTGATATCCATCGTGGGGAACGTCGCTTTCATCCCGGTCCAGATATTGCTGGTGACCCTGACCATACAGAGACTCCTCAACGAGCGGGAGAAGCGCGCGAGGCTGGAGAAACTCAACATGGTGATTGGGGCGTTCTTCAGTGAGGTCGGCACGAGGCTGCTCACCCTCATCGCGTCCCTCGACACCGCTCTCGACGATACCCGGAGAGACCTGTTGGTCTCCGACGAATGGACGGCGCACTCGTTCAGCGAGGCGCGGAAGCGACTGGTATGCCACGAATTCAGACTGAACATCGGCAAGGATGATTGGTCGAGGCTTCGGGAGTTGCTCCAGGACAAAACGCGTTTCCTCCTGCAACAGATGGAGAACCCCAATCTCATCGAACACGAGTCCTTCACGGAGCTGATCAGGGCAATACTTCACCTGGCGGAGGAATTCAATTACAGGGATGATGTATGCGGGCTCCCCGCCACGGACTACGATCACCTGGGCGGCGACGTCGCGCGCATATACGGCCAACTCGCGCGCCACTGGCTCGACCACATGAAATACTTGAAGGACCGTTATCCCTACCTCTTTTCCCTCGCGGTCCGCACGAACCCGTTCGATCCGGAGGCTTCCGCAGTGGTCCGGTGACATTGGCGGACCCGTCTACGACAGCATTGCCCGCCTTACCCCTGCCCCAAAACACACGGGTGTTCCGATGCGAAGCGTCAAAAATTCGACATCTTTTGCTAATGATGTCGAATGGTGTCGCCGATATAAGAGTTTGAACGCTCGTACCGGATTGGACAACTATTATGCGGACAAATGGGGGGACAACTATGAGACTAGGAGTTGGGGCAAAGATCGTTGGCGGCTACCTCGCACTGGTCCTCGTACTGGCGGGCGTCGGGCTCTACGCATCGAATGGAGTGAAGAACGTCAGGGCAAGGTATCAGGATGAGATCGTGGACCGGCATATGGAGTTGCTGCTCGACCTGAGAGAGATGGAGGCGGAGACTTCGAAGCGGACGTCGTGCGTCAAGGATTACGTCATAAGTATGGATGAAAACCACCTTGCCACGATGGAACAGCATGAGAAGGAAGTTGAGACCCTGTACGGTGAGATCGAACAGTTCGTCGGCACAGGGGAGGGTAGGAATCACTTCGACCAGTCCAGGGCCATCGAAACTGAGATCGATGGCGCGATCGATACCATGCTTGCCCACGCGAAGGCGGGCGACAAGGATGGACTGGCCGCCGATGCCTCCAGGCTGTCGGATCTGGATTCGAGGATCGCTAAGGTCATAGAGGATTGGGATTCCTATACCACTAGATTCGTGCAGGAGTCCGAGGGAAAGGCGGAGAAGGCCGCGGCGGATGTGCAAAAGGCCGTTCTGATATCAACCATTCTGTCCGCAGTCCTGGCCACAGGGGCTGGGCTGGTGCTGGGGCGGGCGATCTCCAGACCGCTGGCTGCGCTGGGGGTAGCGGCGGCGTCGGTGGCGAACGGCGATCTCACCGCAGGCATCCCGGCAGTTAAGACCAGGGACGAGGTTGGGGAGTTGACCGAGTCATTCGGGAAGATGCTGGCCAGTCTCAGGGACCTGGTCGCCAAGGCTTCGTCTTCCGCGGAAGAAGTGGCCGCTTCAAGCGAGGAGCTGTCAGCCACCGCAGAAGAAGCCGCGAATGCCACCCAACAGGTGTCGGCATCCATAGGAGAACTCACACGGGATACTGAGACTCAGGCTCAGGGCGCGAGAGAGACGCGGAAGGTCCTTGGACAACTCAGTGGAGCCATTGACCAGGTCGCCGCAGGGGCT
>JAHDPS010000266.1 GCA_018434225.1 Bacillota bacterium | reverse complement strand
AAGCACAACGACCTGGAAAACGTGGGGTACACCGCAAGACATCATACCTTTTTTGAGATGCTCGGTAATTTCTCGTTCGGCGACTATTTCAAGAGGGACGCCATACGTTTCGCCTGGGAGTTCCTTACGGACGTGCTCGGGCTGCCCGCGGGCAGGCTGTGGTTCACCGTGTTCCGCGACGACGACGAGGCGGCTGCCCTGTGGCCTGAGATAGCCGGTGTGCCCGCTGACCGGGTCGTTCGCCTGGGCGAGAAGGACAACTTCTGGTCGATGGGGGACACGGGACCGTGCGGGCCGTGCAGCGAGATAATCATCGACCGCGGGCCGGAGCACTCGTGCGGGGCCCCCGAGTGCTTCATAGGGAAATGCGATTGCGACCGGTGGCTCGAGATATGGAATCTGGTGTTCATGCAGTTCAATAGGGACCAGGAGGGCGGGTTCACCCCCCTGCGGCGCCCGAGCGTGGATACGGGGATGGGCCTGGAGAGGATCGCGTCAGTGCTTCAGGGGGTGGATACGAACTTCGATACGGATCTGTTTACGCCCATAATAGGGGCGATCGAGGAGTTGGCCGGGAGGCGCGCGGGCGACGGCGCCGAGGTGTTCCCGTATCGAGTTATCGCCGATCACGTTAGAGCGTGCACGTTCCTCGTATCGGACGGCGTCATCCCCTCCAACGAGGGGAGGGGGTACGTCCTCAGGAGGATACTCCGCCGCGCCGCGAGGTACGGTAAGGTGCTCGGCATCGACGGGGGATTCATGCATAAACTGGTTCCCGTCGTCGGCAGGGTGATGGGCGACGCGTACCCGGATATTCTCGACAGGGCGGACCTCGCCGCGAAGGTGATCGGACTGGAGGAGGATCGATTCCTCCAAACGCTGGAGCAAGGGGAACGGATCGTTTCGGGCCTTGTCGATGACGCGAAGAGAGAGGGCCGGACCCGGATAAGCGGGCCGGATGCCTTCATGTTGTACGATACCTACGGCTTTCCGTTCGACCTCACCAGGGATATCGCGGTCGAGCACGGGCTCGAGGTGGATCGCGATGGGTTCGAGCGGGCGATGGGGGAACAGAGGGAGAGGGCGCGGGCGGCGAGGAAGGCGGAGGGTCGCGAGTACGAAGCGGGCATGTCCGCCGCCCTGGGGGACGTTCCCTCGACGGTTTTCTTCGGGTACGCCGCGCTGTCGAGCGAATCCAGGGTGCTCGCCCTGGTCAACGGGGACGACAGGGTTCCTTCCCTGGCGGAGGGACAATCGGGCGAGGTTATCATGGATGTCACCCCGTTCTACGCGGAGTCGGGCGGCCAGGTCGCGGATACGGGGACCATAGAGGGGCCGTCCGGGAGGGGCAGGGTGACGGGCGCGCGCAGGCTGGTCGGGGACAGGATAGCTCACGAAGTT
>JAHDPS010000069.1 GCA_018434225.1 Bacillota bacterium | reverse complement strand
CCCGGCGGCCTGTAGAGGTAGGAGGTTATCCAAGATGAGACGCGCCAATAAGAAATGGCTTGTCGCGGTGGTGTCGATCGCGCTTGTCGCCACATCAGTGGGCGTTGCCCTGGCTGGCAACCAGGCGGTGAGGATCGTGGTGAACGACCGCGTCATCAATCCCGACGTGCTTCCCCGGATCGTGGAGGACCGCGTCATGGTCCCCGTGAGGGCCGTCGCAGAGGCACTCGGCGCGCAGGTGTACTGGGATGCCGGAACCCGCACGGTGAGGGTCTCGTCGGTGGGTGGGGACGCCCAGGGGGCCGAGCCGACCCGAATAGAGTTGCTCGAGGCGGCTGTTGCGCCGCAGTCCGCCGTGGAGTGCGCCGTTCGCTGGGCCGAAGCGATGATGAACAGAAACGGCGCGCTTCAGTACGCGTTGTCCGCGCCGTCATTGAGGGCCAAGGGAGCGCCCGCGGGCTGGGTCACGGGGGTGTCGAGCCCGTGGGTTGACGGCTACGAGGTATCCTTCAGGCCCGAGGATATCACCGATGAAACAGGCAAACTGCGGGTGAGGTTGTTCATGTGGACGTCCGCCGGGAGCGCCGGCGCTGGAGCCGAAGACGTCGAGGTCAAGCATTTCCCCGATATGCGGGGGAGCCCGTGGCTTGTGACCGGCTCCCGGGGCGGCGAGGGGAGCCTCGCCGGGGACCGGGCGCAGAACTCACCCGAGGGAGATTTCGTGCCGTTCCTCGCGATCGAGAAGCCGGTCAAGTTGAAGGACCTGAACACGTACCCCGTTCGGCGGGCTTCGTGGGATCTCAAGAACGGCATACTCGCGCTTGGGGACACCTGGTTCGAGTTCAAGGACGAGAATAAGAGGGGCTTCGCCAGGTTCGCCTGGGATGGGGGAGAGCGGATCGCCCTGACTCCCGAACCGGGCGACGGCCTCGACCTTGTCGTGAAAGGCGGGCAGGGGACCGGCACCGCGGGGGCCGGCGCTACGGGGGCCGCCGCGACACTCGTGCGTCTCAGTTCGTCGTTCGACATGGTGTCCCTACCGGACACGGGGGAGGAAATCCTGATTGTAAGGCGGCCGGGATTGGAGGAGCCTTACGAGCTGGAGATCAGGACAGGCGCCGAAGTGAAGAGACTGAGCCTGGTCCCGGGGCTTGGCTCGGGCACGTCTCTCTTACGGCCCGTCGGGCTGGAATCGTTCGGTGATGGTGTGAAGATGTATTTCGAGACGACGGTCGACAGGGGCGGCGAAACGCAGGGATGCGGCCTGGTGGAGGCGATATACTCCGGAGGCCGGATCGCGTGGCGCGTGATATCCACCGACCTCGATATCCACGAGGCCGGCGCAGGCACGAGGATGGTCAAGGCCGGGGACGCCATCTACATCGGGCGGCAAGAGGGCACGGTATTGAAGGTGGACATCGCCACGGGGAAATGCGGCCCTTGTCCCGAGATCGACCAGGCGCTGAGTCTTTTCAGTCAACGCTACGCGAACCGGACGGAATGCTGCACTCCGGCGGGTTTATACGAGTACGGGGACATCCTCGTCGTGGACTACGAGCCGGCGGCCTTGAGGGAAGATGTGCTGGACAACGGTCTATTGAACGATACGATCGCTCCCGTCAGGTGCGTGCTCGCCGTCCGCGACGGGGAAGTAGTGGGCCGGATCATGGTCGTTGGGGAAAGGACGCTGGTGGTGAAGGGCGACAGGGTCACTCAAACGATCGTGTCTCCCAGCGAGGTTCTCCCACGGTGGGTGTTCCCCATCAATTGAGCATGGTCGGATACGTCACGCCCGCGCCACTACGCGGAAGAGGAGGCCGGCCCCTGGTGAGCCGGCCTCCCGATGATCGTCCGGCGCCCGATATGCTCGGGGGCGCCTTCAGCGCTTAACGGGCCCCGCACCCGCACCCGCGGGTCGGCCGGGCGCCCTTGCCGTGCTTCTTGAGGTAAGCCCTCCAGGTGACAGCCCATTTCTTTGGGTCGTCGAATGGGGCGTTGTCGATCTTGTGCACCACGCTG
>JAHDPS010000335.1 GCA_018434225.1 Bacillota bacterium | reverse complement strand
GAGCAGCGTCGATCTCCTCATCAATCGCCTGGATCCGCTGCTTCAGGCTAAGCTCCTTTGCACTTGCTTTCTCTAAAGCCTGGATCTGCCGCTTCAGCCCCTCTTCCCGGGCATCGGCCTGCCGTTTGAATGTCCTTTCCGCAGCATCTCCCAGTGCTCGGTAGCCATCCCGGATAAGGCTCTGAATAGCCTGGTTCTGCTCATTCTTGGCTTCGACTATCGCCAGGGCATCATTCCACCAGGCCACAGAATTGCTCTGAATCTTCTCGTTCAGGTGATCAATCTCGGTGGCAAGCTGTGCGGACTGTTGCTGATACTTTTCCGTGCTGATCCCACCTACTTTGAAGAGGTATGCTAGGTTCTCCAGGTCGCCGTTGAGTTTTCCAACAACACCCCTCATATCCTCGCTCTCCACGTGCAGGGCCGCCTGGCGCGGCTTCATAATATCCGTCTGCCCGGCATATTTCTTCTCCGCTTCCGTAGCCATCTCCGTGGTGGCCGTACCGTCCTCTACCGCAAGTCCGAATAGCCTCTGCTGTAAGGTCGTCCGTTGGAGTGCGGCGTCCAACAGCCGGATCTGCGCCTCATACGGCCTTAACGCATCTTCAATTCCTTCCTTGGTGGGGATGGTGTACTTGCCTTCAGAGGGAGTGCTGACCTTCTTGCCCCATCCCCCTAACCCCACGTCGCCTGCGGTAACGTTGTAGTCTACCTTTGATCGGACGAGTTCAAATTGCCACAGGGCTTTCTGAGCCTGTGCCAACTTCGCGTTTACGTCAGCTATCTGCACCCTGACTCCTTCGGACTCCCTGAGCATGTTTTCACGGGTGAACTGCTTGAGCACGCCGGGCTTACCGGTATACAGTTCGGTGAATAGAGCCTGCAAATCCTCATCGCCCTTGCTTTCGAATGCCGCATTGAATCTCTGCTGTAGTGCTTCCAGCCGCGCCTTCTCTCCAAGTAGACCGGGTATCTTCCCTTCTGCCTGTTCTTTTGCCTGCCGCGTCTGTGTCAGCGCCCGGGCCTTCTCAAGTTCGATGACCTCCCGCAAGCGTTCCCCTGTTCGTAACAGCGAATTCCCCATCGCGTCAAATCCACCGGCAGCCTGTGGCGCTAGGGCGACAATCTCCCGTACAAGCTCATTAAGCTTCGCCTGCTCCTCGCTCGTCTTGCCGGTCTTGGCCGAAAGGTCTTCATACTGTGTTACTAGGTGTTCAAGCACCTTTGCCTTCTCAGACTGGGCATTTGCTTCCTCAACCGTCTTTCTGAAGGAACTGTCCTGATAGGCCGTATATGCTTTCACTGCTCCAGCCAGAGTGACGGTAGCTGCAACGACGAGTCCGATCCCGCTTGTCAGCGCCCCTAAAGTCGTAGAAGCCCCTGTGCCTGCTTTGACAAGATCCCACAGGAACCCGCTAACCCCGCCCATAAGGGGCGCACTGAATATCCGCCCCGCAGTGGAACCGAAGACCCCGAAGGCAGTGTTCAATAGCCCAAGCCAGATTATCGAGTCCTTTATGGGTTTCGGCAGCTGGTTGAATGTGTCAATGGCTGTCTTAGTCCCCGTGACGACACTCTTCAGGACTGGCAATAAACCCGCTTCGCCCACTGCGACGCTCAGTTCGGTTGCCGCCGTCTTCAGGGCCTGAAGCTGCTTTTCAAAGGTTGCCATCGTTTTCTGATTCTCGCGCACGCTATAGCCAAGGGCTTGCTGCTGAGTGATAAGAACCTTGTCGATCATTCCCCAACGCTCTAGTAAGGCAAGCAGGTAGTTCTGCCTGTAAACTCCTGCCATTGACTGCCCTAGCATCTGTTTTTCCGCGTCGGTCAACAACCCGACT
>JAHDPS010000204.1 GCA_018434225.1 Bacillota bacterium | reverse complement strand
CTGGGTCACGGTCTTTCCCGTCACGCCGACGGGTTTTCGCCTCTCTATGTGATCCGAGAACGGCCCATCGTAGATCAGCGCGGGGTATCTATCCATTTCCTTCTCGATACCCTTGAAACTGTCATGAACGTCCAGGGTCGTGGCAGCCATGCGCGCGGCCCCGGCCGCGGTACCCCTGGACCACGTGATTCCCTGACGGAGGGACGATACCTCCAGCGCCCTCACCTGTTCCGCGAGTTTCGCGGCCTGCCCCCGAAGGGAGTTCAATAATTCCCAGTCCCCGTCACTGATCGCATCCCCGCGGCCCACCTTCTTGCCGAGCACATACGCGATATCGGCGGTCTGCTTGAGAAACCGGGAGGTTCGTTGCATCTCGGCCACAGGCAGCGGCAAGCGCGCGAGATTCGATTGTGCTGAGTTGGCCTGGTGCCAGAGATCCGGGAATACCGCGGAGCTCTGGAGGGGCGACGAAAGGACCAGGCCCTTCCCCAACAATACCTCCACATTTGAGATGCCATCCGCGAGCTCCGCGAGAGACCTCTGCCTTTCCACCTCGAGGGATGTTTCCGCTTGTCGTCTCAGGCGGGCCTGCCCCACCCCCCAGGCGGCACTTGCCACTAGCAGTCCCCACAACAGGTACACCGGCCACTTCTGCCCCACCCGACCACCTCCCTAACGCGCGAAAACACGGCTCCCTATTTGCGTTATGATCTGCCTGGTCCATATCCACGGATTCACGGCTTTGTAAGGGTTCCAGAAGAACAGGGCGCCGTACGTCGGGTCCCAGCCATTCAGGGCGGCGGTGGCCGCGGCTAGGTTTGTGCTGCTCGGTTGGGACGCCCATATCTGACCGTTCGATACAGACTCAAAGGCATCGGGTTGGAAGACCACCCCTGCTATCGAATCGGGGAACCCCGGTGCGCCGACCCTATTGAGTATCACCGACGCCACCGCGACCTGGCCGATATATGGCTCGCTGTTCGCTTCCCCGAAAATAAGCCTTGCGAGCAGCAACGAGTCGCTACCCAGCCCCGCCTCCCATCCGGCCGCCGCGGCCTCGAACCGCCCTTCGCGGCGATCCGCGACGACGCGCCAGGCTAAAGTCGCGGCGATAAGCAGCACGGCAATGCCGAGCACCACAGTAAATCTACGAGTATGCATCTTCCATTCACTCCCGCCGGTATTCGCAAATAGCGTTTCCAACGAAGCGAATGGTCTATACGGGGAAACGTAACAGCGGCGGGTCTCATAACCCGCCGCCGTGAATTGTAGTGCTTGAACCCGAATAATGGACCCGCTAGGAGCAAGACGAACAGTTGCCGGACGAACACGTCGAGCACGACTTGCCGCCGATGGATCTGGAGGAACCGCAAGAAGCGCTTCTGGCGCAAAAGCGCGAAATTCGCTTCTTGAGGGCGGTGGAGCCGCATTCGGGGCAACGCGGTTCCTCGCCATGCCTCACAAGGGTCTCGAATACACTCTTGCAGTGTTCGCACTCAAACTCGACCAAGGGCATCCCTCATACCTCCGTTCGCCCTGAGTGTAGTATCCGCCACGCCTTTCGTCAATGCTTAAGACTTCACGGAGAGCAGATCCTCGAGTTTCCTCATGACCTCTTCGGTCGTACCTCCCCCGGTCCAGATCAGGGGCTCGCAATTCATGGAATCGAGCAGTTCCACAGCCTGCCTCGCGTGATCCTCGATGAATTGCGCGGCGAGCCGCGACTCGTCGTCGGGCGGCCGTCCGGAGGATTCAAGCAGCCTGTTCAACCTGCCGGCCGACTCCAGGATCTCGAGGAAAGAATCCTTGAGAAAACCACAAGACAAGAAGTGCGTCATCCAACCCACCTTCCCTATAAGCGGAATTTGTCGCCACGTGGCGATAATCCTCCGCATAGAAGCAGCCTCCCCTCCTCAGACTAGGACCGGAGGTGTCAAAAGTGCCGGAAAAGGAGAACTACGACCTGTCCAGGACGGATCTGGAGCACGAGCTCGGGCAGGCGGTGAACGCGGGTGAGGAGGCGTCGACACCGAAGTCGGCCGGCGACGAGATAAGGAGGTCCCTCGGCGATCTCCAGACGACCATTCGAGAGCAACAACTTGTCGCCGACAAGCAGCTCCAATCCCTTCTCAGCCAGACTTCGGTCTACATTGAGTCATCCCGGAGGATCGACCAGATGTTCAGGCAGATCCAGCGCATCAGCCCGATGGCTCAATCCGATGACTCCATCAGATCGAACCATCGGCAGATAGTCCAGGCGCTGGACAATATCAGCGAGCTGGCGGCCATTCACCGGGACAAAGTGGCCGCCGCAATAACGCAATCCCTGCAAGAGAGCGTATCGGCCCTTGCGCAGGCGAGCCAGGCGATGTCGGAAAACCAGGCCTTCTCGCAGATGACGGAGATGTTGAAATCGTGGAAGTCCAACCTCAATCAGTTGGGATCCCCACCCCAGCCGGTGCAATGATACCGAAACGGTACCCGAGCACCCTCAAACTCTCTATGATTTCCGGGAGGGATTCCACCGTTTCAGGCTCCTCTTTCAACATGATTATGGACCCGTCGAAGGCGGCGGCTTTCACCGCCTCGATCCCCGCGCCCCAGATATTGGACCACAGAGTGACGATGTGCCCCTGGTTGCGGGCGGCCTCGAACACCGCGGTCGACGTGTCTCCGTACGGCGGCCTATAACAGCGAGGCGCCACCCCCGTGATCGACTCCAGTGCTTTGGCGGCCCGAGCCATGTCATCCTCGACTTGAGCCGCTAAGGGGGGCGGCCGTCGATCGTGTGCGTACGAGTGGTTCTGTACCGAGTGTCCCTCCGCGATCATCCGCCTCAGGATCTCCGGGTGTTGTTCCGCTCGCTTCCCAATGACGAAAAACGTCGCCGGTACCGCGGAACGCCTCAGTATGTCGAGGATCCGGGGGGTCGTGTCGGGGTCCGGGCCATCGTCCAGAGTGAGATATATGGTGCCCGCTCCAGATTGGTTGGCGGTGGAGTCGAACGCGGACTTCCGCGCATCGAGCGTCTTCTTTTTCAGTTCCTCCAGAAGAACCCTCTTCTCCTCCAGTTTTCGCTGCTCGGCCCGTTTTTTCTCTACCGCCTTGACCTCGTTTTCCAGCGCGGCCCTCGTGCTCGGCCCGACTACGCCGTCAACCGCGATCTTCTTTCGCGCCTGGAACACCCTCACCGCCTTCTCGGTGGATGGCCCGAAAACCCCGTCTTCCGGCCCCGCCGGTACCCCCACCAGGTTGAGGGTCTTCTGGACGTATCGGACGCCCGGACCCACGGCGCCCCTGGCAACAACAGTCGTGGGAGCGGCCGACAAACACAAACGGCCCGCTCCCACCGTGATCCACATACAGATACCCAGGATAAACAGCAGTTTCTTCCGCACCATACAACCTCCGGGCGGGACTTATTCGATCCGCATTCTGCCCGCCGGGGGCACGATGTATTCCCCACCTCCTTCCAGGTCTAGAAATTCACCCCTGCAACCCCTCCGAGCAGGCCGATGGAGAAGCCGAGCACGAGCCTCCTTACCAGCAACGCGACGGGCGCCAATTCCGGGAAGGCGAACACCCCGACAAGAAAGCAGGCCGCCGAGTAGAATAGTCCCGCGATGCCGCCGTGCATCCAACCGAGTGTGCCGCTCCTGCGCCCGGCGACGAAGCCGCCTGAGAACACGCTCAAGGCACCCACGACGTTGACGACGGGTGAAAGCGCCTTTTCCGTTATGGGGGTGCGCAGCAATATGACGGCCAGGATCCCCGCAGAAAACAACGTGACCATGAAGCAGAAGACTACTCCGGTTACAACCGAATCGGGCGACAACTTCGTTGCGCGCCGCGCTGGAGCGGTGCCGCCGAGCTTCAACCCAACCACCCCCGCGGAAGTCTCTTTGTAGGAGTCTATTCCCGGGAGCGAGGTTCGATTACGGGGGACAAATCGCGGAACTCCAGGTAATCAACGACGCGACGGGTGCGTCCGGTCATCGTTCCCAGGGTCACTGCCGGCCGGACTGTTGGGCAGTTCGATGTTCCACCCGCACAGTTCGTCCATGGCCCAGTGCGCCGTAAGATCGAGGTGGATCGGGGTTATGGAGATCTTGTTGTCCTTTATGGCCCCGACATCAGTGCCCTCTTCGTTATCCACGTCCAGAAACCCGCCTGCGAGCCAATAGAACACGTTGCCCTTCGCGTCAACCCTTCGTTCGAATTCGTCGTTATATCGCCTGACGCCAAGCCTGGTCACGGATACGCCGGCGATGTTCTCCGCATCGATGGCGGGAACGTTGACGTTCAGTAGGCTGTTGGCGATGAGCCCACGCCGAAGGACGGTGCTCGCCAGGCATGAGGTGAACCGCGCCGCATACTCGTAGTTGAGATTCTCGTAACCGTCCAGCGACACCGCCATGGCGGGAACCCCCAGGACGGCAGCCTCCAGGGCCCCCGCGACCGTGCCGGAATAGAACACGTCCGTTCCCAGGTTCGGGCCGCGATTGATCCCTGACACGACGAGCATCGGAGCCTCCGGCAACAACGATTTTACGGCGAGTTTCGTGCAGTCCGCAGGGGTGCCGGAGATAGCCCACATCCTGGATCTCGAACCAGGCACGGCCACTTCCTGCACGCGCAGCGGCTGGTGGATGGTAATAGCATGGCCGCTGGCACTCCGTTCCTTGTCGGGCGCAACCACGAATACCTCCACGTCTTTAATCTTTTCCATTTCGGCTCTCAGGGCCTGGAGCCCGTCGGCGTGGATTCCGTCATCGTTCGTCAATAGTATCGTCAAGGGTTTGCTATTCAATCGCGAGACCTCCAGGCTGCGGCAACCATTCTTCCAGTTTGCCCAGCAGTTCGCCTACACTCCCGAACGCCAGCGACGGTCCCGGCAGCGAGCGCAGGAACCTCTCACCATAGTTCGAGCACGCGGGGAGGATCCGGCGGTCGAACACGAAGACCGCTCCTTTATCCTCCTTTCCACGAATGAGTCTTCCAAATCCCTGCTTGAATCTCAACACGGCCTCCGGAACCAGGTAGTCCGCGAACGGATTGCCACCCCTCCCGGCGATGTGTTCCATGCGGGCCTGCACCATGGGGTCGTCCGGCGGCGAAAACGGGAGTTTCACTATAGCCACGCACGACAAGGCCGGTCCCGCCACGTCAACGCCTTCCCAGAAACTCTGAGAGCCGAACAGCACGGTCTCCGAACCGTCCCTCAGCTCTTCCACGAGCCTGGTCCTGGACCCATCAATGCCCTGCGCCAGCAGGCATATACCGTATGATTCGAGAGTGTTCTTGATCCTATGATACACCGCCCGCATCATCTTATTGGAGGTGAACAGTACCAGCATCCTGCCCCTGGTAACCCGCGCGAGCCTCACCAGTGAGAGCGCCGTGGCGTCGGTGAACCGCGCCTCGCCATCCTTGGGCGTGGGCAGTTCGGACGGCACACACACCAGCGCCTGCGATCCATAGTCAAAAGGAGAGCCAATCGACTCGCTTATGACCACGCCGTCCAGCTCTCCCCCTAATCCAAGCCGTGACCTGAAATGGTCGAAACTGCCATTCACGGTGAGCGTGGCCGATGTCAGGATCGCGGATCTAATATTATCGAACAGGCGATTCCTGAGCAGAGGCCCCACATCGACGGGGGCGGTGCGGAACACCAATTGCGGCCGGCCGCTCCTCTCCGGTTCTATCCAATACACTATCTCGGGATCGGCCGCGCCGGCCACACTCGAGATGACTCGCGCAGACGATGAAAACGCGGCGCCGATCCTCCTCGCGTCCATCGCGAGTTCTCTCAGGGATTCTTCCTCCCACGACAGCTCGTCCACGAGGCGGGCGATCTCCGACACCGCGCCACCCACCCTATCGAGCGCCTTCGAGAGATCCAGGGACGCCCTACGAAAGCCGGCCCATCGGTCATCGTCCTGCTCCGCCCCCCTGACCCGCAACGAACGCGGCTGGACCTCTCCTCCATCGGCGGAGGCGAACCCGACAACCGGCTCCAGGAGTTCCCTGGCGTCAACGCACGCGGAGCGCGCTTCAGAGAGCAGGCCCTCCACCGAGCCCGATGCCGATTCCCCCCTACCCGCACCTCGCGCGACGGCGTGGGCGAGCCTGTCCAGCAGGCCGCCCCTGGAGACGAGGCTAAGCAGCCGCTCGATGTCCCTGGTGGGCGCCGATTCGCCGAAATGCTCGCTCGCCGTACGTTCGATGTTGTGGGCCTCGTCAAGAATGATGTGAGAGTACTCGGGCAAGACGCGGTTATCCAATGCCGCATCCGACAGGACGAGAGAATGATTAACCACGATGATGTCGGCCCGCGCGGCCGCATTCCTTGCGGCCTGGAAGAAACATGCCGGTGCGTGGGGACAGGCCGGGCCGTCGCAGGAATTTGAATCGGACGCCACCAACTCCCACAGGGCCTCCTGGTCCCCCGTGAAACCGAGCTCCGACTTGTCACCCGTCGGGGTACGATCCAGCCAGACCGCGAGCCTGGCGATCATCTTGATTTCGTCGGTGCTTCTTCCAGCCGCCCTCGCCGCTACGCCACGCCACCTTCTCAAGCATATGTAGTTCGACCTGCCCTTGAGAAGGGCATGATTGAATTCCAAGCCCAGGCTCTGCTTGAGGAGAGGAATATCTCGCGTCCAGATCTGCTCCTGGAGGTTGATGGTGTGGGTGGAGACGATGACCCTGGTCCTGTTGGTCGTCGCGAACCGAACTGCGGGAACCAGATACGCTATCGTCTTGCCGATGCCGGTCCCCGCTTCCACAAGGAGGTGTTTGCCTTCACTCAGCGCCTCCGCGACAAGGTATCCCGCCTGAAGCTGCTGGGGCCTGAATTCGAACGAGTCTATTGAGGCACTCAGGGAACCTCGAATTCCAAGGATCCCTTCTACGTATTCTGGGG